>CAZDDH010000024.1:0-57783 GCA_964504165.1 uncultured Rickettsiales bacterium
CGTGTGGATATCTCGGCCTGCTTTTCTTCTCAGAAACCTCACTTGTCACTTAGCGAAATCGTCTCCGTCGTCGTCCCAAAAGCAGCGGGCGGACTGGCCGGACTCACACCGAGCGTGAAGACGTTATCCGGCCTAGCGCCTCGACAAATCCATCCGCGTGACCGGCATCCGTCACATAGGCGGGCGGATAGCTCATCCGTTCCAAGAATTGCTGCACATTGGCCACCCCGACCGTGTGGGGGAAGTGCTCGAACATCGGCTCGTCGTTGGGTGAATCCCCCAGGAACAGGACCCGCTCCCGGTCGCCGTCTGTGTCCAATTCCCACCAGCGGGAGGCCACCCTCCGGCACATGCCCAGCTTGTCGTAGTCCCCGAACCAGCCGTTGACGTGGATGTTGCTGACCTTGGCGTGGGCTCCGGCGTCCGTGAATAACTGGACGATCGCGTCGATGGCAGCATCGTCGAGGGGGCCCACGTCTTCTGCAAAATCTACGGCGAGATCCAGCTCCCGGTATGGCTGGTCGCTGGCGATGGCGCAGCCGGATACCTGTTGCAGAGCCTGCTGGGCGATGCGGTCCAGGCGTTGGCGGTTGCGGTGGCGTTCTTCGGGGGTGACGAGGAAGTCGCGGACCATCTCGCGGCCGTCCAGGTGGAAGGCGAGGCCGCCGTTCTCGCCGACGACGCCGTCCACGGGCCAGGTGCGGGCGATCATGTCGCACCAGCCGGCCGGCCGGCCGGTGACGACGAGGACCCGGAGGCCGGTGGCGCGGGCTTGCTCCAATGCGGCGAGGGAGCGGGCCGGGACCCGGCCGTCGGCGTCGGTCATCGTGCCGTCGATATCGGTGAAGATGGCGGACAGGGAGCGGCAGGTGTCCGCGGCCAGAGCCGTGATGGGGAGCGATGCAGTCGATTCGAGCATCGAGTCAGAAGCCCTTCAGGGAGTTCATCACCAGCCCCTTGGCCGGCTTGGGGTAGAAGTGAGTCGATTTGGGGGGCATGACCTGGCCGCTGCAGGCCACGGAGGTGACCAGGGAGGCCGGGACGGGGCGTAGCAGCACCCCCAGCTCGTATTCGTCGTTGCACACGGAGTCGAGCACGTCTGCCGCCGCCGTGGGATAGAGGGCGTGGTCCTTGGCCGCGTAGTGATCCGGGCATACGCCCAGCACCTGTTGCATCAGGATCGTCCGCACCGTGGTGATGTCCAGATCGCGCCACAGCGGGGGTTGAGTGTCGAGGATGCGCTGCACGCGCTGGGTGCGGCGACGGCGCAGACCCAGCAGGCGGTCCTCTTGCACCAGCCCCCAGCGGGGGAGGGTGCCCCGCGCCAGGAAACCCTCCAGCTGCGCCAGATCCGGGAACTCCTGGAGCATGAAGTACCGATTGAGTTCGCGGCCCAGGCGTTGCCGCCAGCCGTCGGGCAGGCGCCGGTAGACTCGGTGGGCGGGGAGCACGGAGCGATCCGCCACTTCGGTGGGCACCAGCATCATCATCACGTGGTCCGCCGGATCGGCGCCGACGGCCATGCCCTCTTGCTGGCAAAGACGCTGGTGCTCCAGTGCGGTCTCGTACCGGTGGTGCCCGTCGGCGATGACAATGGGCCTGCCCGCGACGGCGTCGATCATGGCCTGGATGGTGGCGGTCCTTTTGACGGCGAACAGCCGGTTGCGCACCCCCTGGCCGTCGGTCACGTCCGTCAGCTGCCAGGCCCCGGGCGGTTCGCGGAGCAGGTCCTGCAGCTCGCTGCCCGGGTCGTCCAGCAGGCCCATGGTGAGGCTGAGGTTGGTTTCCAGGGCGCGAAGCTGGTCCAGCAGGTCCGGCTGGGGGCCGCGCAGAGTGAGCTCGTGGGGGAAGATGTTGCGTGTGCTGAGGGGCTCCAGCAGGACTGCGGCGATGAGCGAGCGGCGCACCTGTAGCTCTCCGCCAAAGGAGAACTCCTGCTCCAGGATGTACATCGCTTCGCCGGGATCCCGCACCAGGATGCCCTGCCGCTTCCAGCCGGTGAAGTGCCGAAGGGTGGCCGCGTAAGGTGGGCCATCAGCCTTGTTTTCCGGATCGAACCGTCCGCGGACGATCTGGAGGATGTTGTAGGGGTGCAGGCCATCGAGGCCGACCCTGGGATAGTGCCGTCCATCCCCCGGCGGAGAGATCAACTGGGCCAGCGTATGAGCGGCGTCGGGGCCGTAGCGCAGTGCGCGGAATGGTCGAATGATTGCCATGAAATCCGGTTCACATCCTCGCCGGGAGTGTACCATCGGCCGCTCTGCACGGTTCTGCCCGGTCTTTTCTTGACGGCAGGCTGACAGAGCGGAGCTTGACCGGCGCCCCCGCAGCGGGTTCAATGCTCAAGGAACGGGAAGGAGCTGTAGAGACCATGCGCACCAGCCGATTGTTGAAAGCTTCGCTAGGGATGGTGGTTGTCCCCTTGGCCCTGGCCGCCTGTAACGCGGCGGTCATCGAGACCCCGGAATACGCCTGGACGTTCAATGTCACCGTAACCCCGTCGGAGAGCACATGCGTTGCGCTTTCCGATGCCGAAGAAGCGGTCTTCAGCTACGGCTTGGTCGTGGCCGGGAGCGCCGTCGAGATTTACAGCGACGACGGCAAGCTCGCCGATGGGACGCTGACCGGGCGCTTCATCGAATACGAGTCCATGGCCCCGTTCACCGACCGGCGCCTAGGCACCGACGGAGAGCCGCTGGAGGTGGAGTGGACCATCGACGGCGAGGTCCTCTTCGTGGACCAGGAGCTCACCGAATCCGACTCTGCCTCGGAGATCATCACGGTCTTCGCGGCCGACGAGGGGACCGGCCTTGAGGCCGGCTGCGACCACACGTCGACGGCAAGCTGGAAAAAGACGAATTAGGGACCCATAAAAAGAGTACGAACCCGTGCTCCCGTTTCCTGTCCTCCCCCCACACCATGTAGACTGTTCTTCCACACTGGTTCCTCCAGGGGCGCCGGTGTTTACGTTGGAGCCATCCGACCTCTGAGGGAGCCGGTCACGTGGGCTTGATTGCCATCTTCCAGGCGTCCGTCTTTCCGCCGCTGGCGATTTTCTCCCTGTTCGCGGTGTATTACGTCTTCCGGCCGCAGCCGCGCGGCAAGGAGGTGAACACCGAGGAGGAACGCCTGGAAGACGCCCAGATCAAGCAGTACATCCAGCGCGCCATCGAGGCCAAGCGGCGCAAGGACCAGCTCCAGGCCGGCTGGCTCTACGAGCGGGGCAATCAGTGGATCCGCGCCGCGGAGTGTTTCGAAGCCGGCGGGGACGGTATCTGGGCCGCCGAACTCTACCTGCGGGGGGGCAATCACAGCCAGGCCGGTGAGATGTACCGGCTGTACGGCTACCCGCGGGAGGCCGCGGAGACCTTCGAAGCGGGTGGCGTTCTCGGGCACGCCGGCGTTTGTTATGAGATCGCCGGAGATCTGCCCCGGGCTGCGAACCTGTTCCAGCGGGCCGATCGTCCGGACCGAGCGGCCGAGCTTTACCTGCGCATGGGCATGCACCATCAGGCCGGCCAGCTGTTCGAGGCCGCCGGCGACATGGGCCATGCCGCGGACGCCTACGAACGCATGATCGACCAGCTGGGCCGCAAGAACTTCGAGGCCAATCTGGGCATCGCCCGGGTCCTGGAAGAGGAAGGCCGCATCGAATCGACGATCCGCTTCTACGAGGGGGTCGGCGAGGTGATGCAGGCCCTGTTCGCTGCCATGCGCCACAGCCGGGACGAGGACGCCATCCGGATCTACAAGGAGTACCGCGAGATCCTGGCGGGGCCCCTGCTGCGCGGAGCCGAGAGCGGCAAGCTCTCACCGGATATCATGGCCAACCTGTTCGAGCGGGCCAACGATTCCGTGCCGGCGGCGCGGATGGCCGTCAAGATTGGGGACCAACCGCGGGCTGCCCGCCTGTTCGAGGATGCTCAGATGGACATCCAGGCCGGGGAGGCCTGGGAGGAGGCGGGGGAGACGCGAGAAGCCGCCCTGGCCTACGAGCGGGCGGACGCCTTCCACCGCGCCGCCCCGTTGTTCGTGGCGTGCGAAGACAAGCTGCGGGCCGTGCATTGCTTCCGCCAGGCCGAGGACCACTGGGGGGCGGGGTCCCTGTACGAGGAGCTTGGGGAGACGGACAACGCCATCTCCTCTTACCAGAAGGTCGATGCGCACAACGAACACCGTCCGGAAGCGCGCCGGAGGCTGGCGCGTCTGCTGGCCGGGCGGGAACGCTGGGATCTGGCCATCGATATCTACGAGGAATTGCTCGGCCCCCGGCCCTCCGATGTCGAGGACATCGACGACATCGGCTCACTGGCTCGCTGCCTGGAGGCTCGCGAGCGATTCGGCGAGGCGGCGGCATGCTGGATGACCATTGCCCGCCTGGAAGCAGCCAGGGAGGGCGTTGAAGAGGCCTATACGCGGCTGCGCGATCTGGCCGAACGCGCCGATCAGACCGTACCCCAGACCTACCCCCATCGCCCCGAACAGCCGTCGGCGGCCCCCCCCATGCCCGGCATGGCGGACGGAATGGGCATGGGCGGTGGTGGCTTGCCCATGGATCCGGCGGCCCAGGGCATGGGATCCGGCGGCCTGTCCGGTGGCGCGATGGCCGGCCTGGGCGGCGGCGCCATGCCCAACGCACCCGGGATCGAGGCGGCGCCCGATGCCACCGAGACCCTGCCTGCCAGCGGGGGCGTCCAGCAGCCGCCCCAGCCCGCAGGGGGTGGATTCGTCCACGAAGCCAGCCTGCCTTCGGACGTCACCGCGGGTGACGCCCCTTCCTTCCAGCCGGCGTGGGAGAGAGGCGCGGATTCCCCTCCGGCCGCGTCCGACGACGAGGCCGAAGCGGAGACGGACGAAACCGAGGCGATGGTCTCCTTCGAGGCCTTCTCGGGGGGCGGGAGCAGCGATACATTCGTCGGTATGGATGGATCGCCGAGCCTGCCGGACGGGGTCGGCTCGGATGCCCTCTCCAGGTTCCCGGGCGGCGATGAGCCGGTGGGGCCAGAGTTGGGCACCGGAGTTGGTGACGCCCAATCCCAGAGTCTGCAACAGGGCCCCAAGCTGGACGGGATCGACGCGGCCGCTGGTTCGGAAACGCCGGGGCCGTTCGCAGACGCCGACCGGCCGGACAGCTTCGTGGGGGATCCGGGGGCGGCGAGCGCCAGCACGACCATGCGCTCTCCGGACGCGGTTACCACCTTGTCGATGAAAGCGGAGGAGCGGACCCCGGCCGGGATACCCAACGGAACATCACCCGATGAGATGCCGACCTTTGGGCTCGAACCGCCGCCGGCTGTGGAGATGCCGACCTACAGCTTGGATCCGCCCACCGCTCCGGCCCAGTCCCAGGGCCTGGCTCCACCGTCCGAGGTGACACCCACCTATGGTGGCGGGATCGGGACGGAGCCACCGCAGATGCCCCCGTCCGAGGTGACGCCGACCTACGGTGGCGGGATCGGGACGGAGCCACCGCAGATGCCCCCGTCCGAGGTGACGCCCACCTACGGTGGCGGGATCGCGGCGGAGCCGCCGCAGGCCCCCCCTCCCTCCGAGCCCGAACCCACGCCGACCTATCTGTCGGACCAGCCCGACCCCGGGGCAGCAGCAGCCGCGGGGGTGCTGGGCGCCCAGGCGGCAGCGATCGACCCGCTGTCCATGTTTTCGTTCTTCGGCGATCTGAACCAGGACGAGCGCCCACAGCTACAAGGCTTCATGGACTACTACTCCTTCGAGCCGGGGGAGTCGGTTCTGGATGGTGACGAGGACGAGGATGGCCTCGTGTTATTGACCAAGGGTGAGGTCGAGATCATCGACGCCACCGGCCGCCGTTTCATCCTCGCGGCGGTGAGCTACTTTGCCGAGGAGATGCTGTTGCGGGGGGATCTGCCCTCGATGCGTGCCTCCGCTCGCACGCCCAGCGAGTGCTGGATCCTGTCGAGGGAAGGCGCGCGCCGCCTCGCGGAGCAGGACCGGCCGCTTGCCGTCAAGCTGGCCAGGGCTCTCCGCGCAGCGGCCAACGCTCGTTAGGTCCTCGCGGGGCTGCCGCAAAGGCTCGTTGACACTGGCCTTCTTGCCGGCAATACTGCGCCGCTGCTGCGTTTCAGGGGGGCTCAGGACACGGTTCACATGACCTTTGCGGACGACCTGGAAAGACTGACTCGAACGACCCTGGGGGATACCCTGCGGGAGGTCGCCAGGGAGCGGCCCGACCAGCCAGCGATTCTCCACGAAGACACTGTCATCAGCTACAGCCAGTGGGACGAGCTGTCCGACCGGATGGCAAACCTGCTCGCAAGCCTCGGCGTGGCCGAGGGGGATCGCGTTGGCCTGTGGATGGACAAGCGCCCCGAGGTGCTCATCGGGTTCATGGGGATTTCCCGCGCCCGCGCCATCGCGGTCCCGATCAATTTCAAGCTCAAGGCCGAGCGGCGCATGACCCAGGTGGAGCGGTTCGGGCTGACTGCGGTGATCACCCAGCGCTCCCACCTGCCCCAGGTGGAAGAGGTGATGGGCTGCTTGCCTTCACGCCAACGGGTGATCGTGGTGGACGGAGAAGACGGGGAGGATGGCACCACGCCCTGGTCGGCGTTGCTGGAAGCCACCGCCGAACCGCTGGACCGTCCCCAACATCCGGATGACGTGGTCTATCTCAACATGACGTCCGGCACGACCGGGCAACCCAAGGCGGGGGTCACCACCCACGCCATGATCCAGTGGAACACCCGCAGCTCCGTCGAGACGCTGGGATTCCGCCAGGACGACGTGTTCCTGTGCATGTTCAGTGTGTTCGCTCATCCCCACGAACTCTTCGGTCGCCCACTGGCCCTGGGGGGCACGCTGGCCCTGGCAGACAGCCTCAACGCCCACATCGTGGCGCGGGCGGTGCAGAAACATCGCGTCACCTGGATCATGGCCGTCCCGTCGTTCTACGAGATGCTGGCCGAACACGCGGCGCGCTCGGGAGCGGACATCTCCTCGCTGCGACGGCTGGAAGCGGGCGGCGCCCATCTTCCCCCCGAGGCCTATCAGCGCATCGCCGATCAGCTCAACGCGGAGCTCGTGCCGGTGTGGGGCGCGACGGAGGTCAGCGGGGTAGGGGTGGCGCAGCGCCCGGGGCAAGCGGGCTCGGCGGGCACGATGGGGTACGCGGCGCGCCACTACGAGATGCGCGTGGTCCATGACGAAGGCCGCGAATCCGAACCGGGGGAACTGGGGGAGATGTGGGTCCGCGGCCCGGCGGTGGTGGATGGTTACTTTGGCGACGAGGCCGAGACGAACAAGCATTTCAAGGATGGCTGGTACCGCACCGACGATCTGGTCGTGAGGGCCGCCGACGGCGAATTCAGCTTCCGCGGACGGCGCAGCGAGATGCTCAAGGTGGGTGGGATCCGGGTGTTCCCGCTGGAGATCGAGCTGGTCCTCGCCGGGCACCCTGGGGTGGCAGAGGTGGTGGTCGTACGGTGTGACGAGAAGCTCCGTGGTGAGGTACCCCGCGCGGTGATCGTGCCCCGCTCCGGGCACCAGCCCACCATCCGGGAGCTCCGCGATCACTGCCGCAAGCAGCTGGCTCTGTACCAGGTGCCGCGCATCATTGAGATCTGGGACGAACTCCCCCGCACCCCCGCCGGCAAGCTGGACAAGAAGGCCATCGTCGCCACACCGGTACCCTAGGAGTCTGTCGTGCCCCAAATCGTGCGCCTGACCAGGGATGCCGTTGCCCTCGCACTCTCCGAGGCGATGGCCGTGGCCATTCCCCGCCTGAGTCCGGGTGCCAGGATGCGCGCCGGACGAGCCGTGGGCCGCATCTCGGTGCTCCTGCAGCGGGGCAGCCGTCAGCTGGTGGCCGAGGAGTTGGAGCGGTGCTGCGGCTCGGCGGTGGCGCAGGACAGGGATGTGCTGCGTCATGCGTTCAGCAACATCTGGCTGGACGGCGTCGAACCCCATCTGTTCCCCGGGCTCAGCGCGGACAACATCGACGGTTTTGTCCGGCTGGAGGGGGAGGAGCACCTGCAGGCCGGGCTGGCTCGGGGCAAGGGGGTGTTGCTGTTCATCGGGCACTTCGGCCTCAATACCCTGACGATGGCCGCCCTGGGGCACCGGGGGTATGTCATCAACCAGCTGAGCGCGCCGCCTCCGGTATGGCGGGAGATCCTCGGCCCGGAGAACATCAACTCCTTCGCCTACCGTCGGGCCCTCCACGCCTGGAACAACGAACAGACCCTCCCGGCCCAACACATCTCGGTGTTCAGCTTCCTGCGGCCGGCCTTCAAGGCGCTGCGCCGCAACGAGATCCTCTGCATCGCAGTGGACGGCGGCGGTGGCAAGGGCTGGGTCCCGGTCCGTTTCATGGGGCGCCCGGCCACGATCTCTTCCGGCCCTGCCAAGATCGCTCTCCGCACGGGGGCAGCGGTCATCCCGGCCGTCGTACTGCGGGGGGACGATGGACGGCACACGGTCATCTTGGAGCCGGAACTCACCGTTGAGCGTAGCGGTGACGCCGACGAGGACGAGCGGTTGTTGACCCAGCGGTTCATGGATCTACTGGAACGGTGGGTCCAGCGGTACCCGGATCATTACGCCAGCTTCCTGCGCCTGAGGCGCCGTGCCGCCGCCACCGATACACAGCCGCTGTTCCGTGATTACAATGAGCACCCTTGAAGCGGAGTAGGGTTTGGCGAGTGCTGCCCCGGGCGGAGGTCATGAACAGCCACTGACGCAGCTCCTGCTGCGCAGCGCCCTGTGGGGTGCGGCCTGGGGAGGGGGAGCGGGTGCCCTGGAGGCCATCTGGCACCTCCACACCTGGTCCCTGGCCACGACCCTCGCCGTCGCCACCGGCTTTTTCGGTCGCGCCCTGATCTACGGGATCGTCTTCTTTGGCCTCTGGACACCTGCCGTGGTGGCGGGGTCTTCGCTCCTCGGGAGGCGCCTGCCAGCCCTCATCGCGGACAGCGGCCGGGCCCGTATCCTCGGGGCCCTCACGTTCGGGACCGTGGCCCTGTACGGCGGGGTTTGCTGGCGGGTCGGCCATCACATCAACGACAGCTGGAAGGACCCAGTGCTGGCCGGTGGCATGCTGGCCATCGTGGTCGTCGCCGCGGCCCTTGGCCATGGGGTGGCGGCGGTGTCCGGGGGGCTGGTCCGGCGGTTTCCCCGCATCGGCCTGGTCCCCATCCCGGTGGCGGTGTTGCTCTATGCGGGGGTGCCGCTGGCCACCAGCCACGAGAGCACGGCCGAGCGCCCCTTGCGTGTGATGCTGATCACCCTCGACACCTTCCGAGCCGATCACCTCGGCGCGGCGGGCGGCCGGGCCACTCCGACCCTCGATGGCCTGGCACACCGCGGCGTCCTGTTCCAGCAGGCCGTCTCCCAGGCCCCCATCACCTGCCCGGCCCACCTGTCGATCCTCAGCGGTACGCCTCCTTCCGAGCACGGCGTCTTCGCCAACGGGACTGCCATCCCGACGGATCTGCCGCTGCTCCAGGAGTCGTTCCAGGCCGCGGGGATCCCCACCGCCGGGTTCGTGGCCGGCTATCCGGTCACCTCCCGTTTCGGATTCGACCGCGGATTCGATGTCTTCGACGACGATTTTGGGGACGCGCTGGGGGATCACCAGCTGGCGGTTCGGCGCTTGGTGGACCAGGCCGTCTACGCCGTCGGCGCACCGAGGGAGCGCCGCGCCGACGCGGTCCTGGAGCGGGCCATCCCCTGGCTCGAACGCCACGCCGCGGGGGGCTTCTTTTGCTGGCTACACTTCTTCGATCCCCACGGCCCTTATGACGCGCCCGCGCCGTTCCTCGGTACCCTGGCCGGCCCCATGCCGGAGCCGTCCTCCGGGCCGGAGATGCCCCACTTCTGGCCGGCGGCCATGCGAGCTGTGGCCGATCCTGCCTACTGGATCTTGCGCTATGACGAGGAGATCGCCTACCTGGACGACCGGCTGGGCCAGCTCCTGTCGGTCCTCTCGGAGCAGGGGGTGCTGGAAGACACGTTGATCGCCGTCATTGCCGATCACGGCGAGAGCCTCGACGAGCACGAGTATTATTTTGACCACGGGCTCCATCTGTACGACGCCTCCTTGCGTATTCCAATGATCCTCGCGGGCCCGGGGGTCCCCGCCGCGGAGGTTCCCTGCCAGGTGCGGGGAATGGATCTGGCGCCCACGGTGCTGGATCTGCTGAAGCTGGAGGTACCCGAGTCGATGCAAGGAGAGGTGCTCGAACCGTTGTGGCAGCACGGCTGCCCCGACGACCCGTTGAGGCTTTCCGAGGCCGCCACGGTGGAGCCACCGTGGGTGGAGGATCCGGGCGCCGAGCTGTCCCTGCGAGTCGATGGTACCCTGCACTACAAGCTCATCCGCCACCGGCGTGGCGACGATGAGTTGTACGAACTGGACTCCGATCCGGGGGAGACCCGGGACCTGGTCGGTCAGCGCGCCGAGGTGGAGGAATGGATGAATCGTGGCCTCGACCGTATCGCCGAAGGCATGCCGCCCGTCGCGCCCCGGCTGACCGCCGACGTGGAGGCCCAGCTGAGGGCGCTGGGGTACATCACCGACGGGCCGCGCCAGGACGACCCGGACGAACCGGCCGACGACGACTCGGCTGGAGCGGAATGAGACCATGAAGTACTTCTTCATGCGCCTGCTGTTCGGATCGTTGGCCGGCCTGTCGCTGGGGTTGCTCACCGGCGCCGGGGAGCTGGTTTATCTGACGTACACCGAGCTCAAAATCCTGATGACGCCGGCCCAGTGGACCGCCCTGTTTGGGATGTCCCTGGTGAGCTACGGCGCGGTGGGCGGGGCCGTCGGTGCGGTGGTCGCGGGTGTGCTGGCTCCCATCACCGGGCGCGGCGCCAAGGTCCAGTACTACCGCAGCGTCATGAAGCGGGACATGCTCGCCCCGACGTATGCGGCGGTCATCGGCGTGACCCTGGTGGTCATGGGCTGGATCGTCGCCAGCCCCTGGCTGCTGGCGGCCTTCCGTGCCAGCGGCGGCATGCTGTGGGCCATCTCCGTCTCCGGATTCATCGCCGTGATCGGGGGGCTATGGGGGCTCGCCCTCTATCGCATCCTCCGCCGTCGTGACGAGGGTCAGGCTGCAATACCGCTGTGGTTCCCGGTCCCGGTGTTGGGGCTGGCCCTGTTCGTGGCGGGCCTGGTCCGCCCGCCGGCCGGGGGGAAGGGATTCGGAACCCACGTCAACGAGGCGCTGCCCAACTTGGTCTTGATCACCCTCGATACCTATCGCGCGGATCACATCTCCTGGCTGGGAGAGGTGGACGTCTCCACGCCGACGATGGATTTTTTCGTGCGGCACAACGTCTACTTCCCCAACGCCGTGGCGCCCATGCCCGAGACGGCGCCCAGCCACGCCAGCATGCTCACGGGGCTTCATCCCCTGGACCACCGGGTGCTGGACAACGCCAGCGAGATGCCGGACGACATCGACACGTTGCCCGAGTTCCTGCGCGACCAGGGGTACTCGACGGCAGCCTTCGTGTCCGCCTATTCCCTGGATCGGGATCTCAACTTGGACCAGGGATTCACGGTCTACGACGATGACTTCTCCCGCGGAGTCCGGGGCAAGAACGACCTGGCCCTATTCCGGCTGGCCGTGGCCCTGCGCTTCAAGCTGGGCAAGCCCGCGACGATGGAGGAGATCGAACGCACGGCCCCCATGACCCGGGAGCGAGCCAACGAATGGTTGGCCCGCCACTACAGCGAGAACTTCTTCCTGTGGGTCCACTTCTTCGAACCCCACGCGCCCTACATCCCACACGGCCTCAAGGGCTTCGAGGACAACGGCACACCGGACAACCCGGCCCTGGATCACGTGCGGACGCTGGATGAGCGGCGCAACAGCTACCTGGCCACCGAGATCGAGCCACTCCAGCGGTTGTACGCCGAGGAGTGCTCCTACACGGACCGGCAGGTGGGGGAGCTGCTCAAGACGCTGGAAGATTTCCGGGTATTCGATAACTCGGTGGTGGTCATCGTCGGCGACCACGGCGAGTCCCTGGGTGAGCACGACATCTACTTCAGCCACATGGGGCTCTACGATCCGTCGCTGCGGGTGCCGTTCATGGTGCGTGCGCCGGCGCTGGGGGACAAACCCAAGCAGGTGGACGACCAGGTGCGGGTGCAGGACCTGATGCCCACGGTGCTCCCGCTGATGGGATTCCGTTACGCCGTCGTGATGGACGGCCGGGATCTGGGCCCCCGTATCCGCGGCGAGGAGTCAGGGGATCTGCAGGCGCTGCTGGTGGGGCGCATGGGGACCCTGGGCTCGGGCATGCACGTGGGGATGCGCGAGAGCAGCTGGAAGTACCTGCGCACACCGCCCCCGGAGGCCGAGGAGAGCTTCTACATGCTCGAGGCCGACCCCGGCGAGACCCACGACGTGGCCGCCGAGAACGCCCAGGCCGTGCAAGCGGCGCGGGTGGGGGTCAACGCAGCGTTGGGGGGTAGCTCCGAAGAGCTGATGGGAGACGGCGGGAGTATCTCGGCCGAGCAGCGGGCACGGCTGGAGATGCTGGGGTATGTCGAAGAGGACGCCCCGGAACCGAAGTGAAGCCCTACCAGTTCAGCACCCGTCGATAGACCCTCTTGGCCGCCAGCGACCACGGGCGCGGGGACGCGACCTTGCCCATCCCGTGTGATTCCAGGAAGTGGGCGGCCATGTTGGCCTTGTAGAGGCGGCGGAACAGCGCTGGGATGGGGACTTCGCCGATGCGGAACGGCGGTTTCTCGAAGCGGTACCGCTCCCAGTCGATGCGGTTGAACCCGTACTGGCGCTGCAGATCCAGGTAGACCTCGGTGCCGGGCAGGGGGATCAGGACATTGAAGAAACGGATGTCGTAGGGCTCCTCGAGGGCGTAGGCGAGGGTCATGTCCACCTCGTCGAGGGTCTCGCCGGGCATGCCGATCATGAAGAACCCCATCGTGGCCATGCCGTGGCGGCGGGCCATGGCGTGCACCGGCCGCAGCGCCTCGGGGTCATAGTTCTTCTTGATGCGCCGGATGACGGCAGGGGAGATGGTCTCCGGGGAGAAGCCGAGCTTGCGGCAGCCGGCCCGGAACATCAGCGCCAGCAGCTCGTCCAGCCCCTCCATGTCGATGCGCCCCTGGACCTCGTAGATGCACTCCCAGCGGATGTCCAGGTCCCGGCGTAGGATCTCCTCACAGAGCCGGCGAACCCAGGGCCGGTCCATCATGAAGGAGCTGTCGGTGACGACGAACTGGCTGATGCCGAAGCGCGCCATCAGGAATTCGATCTCGGCGAGGAACTCGTCCACGTCGCGGCGGCGCGCCGTCTTGCTGTTGACGTGGTGCGCGCAGCAGAACGTGCAGTCGAAGGGGCAGCCGCGGGTGGCCAGCAGGGGCGCCACGTGCCCGTTGCGCCGTCCGCTGTCGTCCAGCGGCCAGTGCATGGAGCGGTTGGGGTCGATGAGATCCCACGCCGGCAGGCCCACCTGACGGATGTCCTCGAAGACCGTGCCGTTGGCGCGGACGGTGTCGCCCTCCCGCCAGACCACCCCGGGGAGCTGCGAAAACCCTGCAGTCGCCTGCCCGATGCGGGCGCGATCCCAGCCGGCCTCGCGGAGGCAGGCCAAGACGCGGGGGAAGGCCCCTTCGGCCTCACCGCGGAACGCCAGATCGATGTCGGGGAACTCCTCGAACAGATACTCGGGAGGGGCCGTCGTCGGGTGGGGGCCGCCCGCGACCAAGATGACGTCGGGCAGCTCCTCGCGGATGACGGCCATGGTGCGCCGCGCCTCACGGAAGTTGACCGTGAAGACCTTGATCCCCACCACCTTCGGGGACGCCTCCTGTAGCCGGCGCCGGTACTGATCTTCGGAGAGCCGGGGATTCCAGTCGATGACCTGCACGGAGAGGCTAGCCTGCCGGCAGCCCGCTGCGACGTACCCCAATCCCAGGTCCGGGATCAGGGGAGGATCTCGGGTCACCAGGCTCGAGATCGGGACGGTGAGCAGCAGGTCGATGGCCATCGGCTCGGGCAACCCTGTCGGTAGCGGAAACGACGCGAAATCACGGGATGAAAACCTGGCCCAAACCTAGATTTTGCCCTGGCCCTTGTCAACCGCCGAACGGCGCTCATCGGGCCCGAAAAATGGCGAGATGGAGGGCGGATTCGTGTAGGATCTGTCGGCTGGCAGGAAACGGAGGAACGGTGCTCAGACGAGGTTTTCAGGCGCTCGGGACGCGGGTCGCCGCGCTGGTCATCGTGGCTCTGATCGGTACCCCGGGCTGTGCGCCCGTGGGGCCCCAAACGGACAGCCTTGGCCTGGGGATCGTGGGCGGCGACGAGACCTCCGGCTGGCCGGCGGTGGCGGCCTACATGGTCAACGGTGGCGCCGGCGGCATGTGCACGGCAACGCTGGTCCGACCGGACGTGATGCTCACCGCCGCCCATTGCGTGGACGAGTCCACCATGTGGGACATGGTGGTCTTCGCCCCCGACATCTACGACTCCAACAGCAACAACACCTATGACGTGGCCCAGGCCATCGCCCACCCCAACTACTTTCACTCCGACACCCAGATCCGCAACGACATGGCGGTGTTGTTGATGCAGGACAAGGTGGATGACGTCGATTTCATCCCGGTCAACACCGTGGAGATGGACGACGACTGGGTGGGCGACATCATGCATTACGTGGGGTACGGCTCCAACACCACCTATGGCGGCCCCGGGGGCGGCCAGAAGCGGGAGACGGACATCGAGGTCAACGATGTCTACGACGACTCCTTCGTCCACTACAGCGTCGGGACCAATACCTGCAGCGGGGATTCGGGCGGGCCGGCCTTCGTGAACCACGATGGCCACTGGTACGTGGTGGGCGTCGTCTCCTATGGGTTCGCCACCCAGTCCGGTCAGGACACCTGCTCGGGGGGGGGCGTGGAGATGCGCCCCGACGCCGAGCTGGACTTCCTGTCCGAATACTTCGATCCCTACGACGACCCGTACCTCAACGGGGATGACGACGATAGTGTCTCGATGGAAGATCTTCCCGAGCCTATCATCGACGAGTTTGGCTACGACGAACCGATGGGGATGCACTGCCAGGCGGGCGCAGGCAGCGGGAAGGGTTGGATGGCGATGATGCTGGCGATTTCGATGGCATGGATATGGCGGAGGCGCACGTACGCGCCGGCCGGGCTGTTGTTGGTGGCCATCGGCCTGGGTGGTTGTCACGACAACCGTCCCCCCCTCGACCCCTCCGAGTTCCTGCAGATCGACCGGGGCATCGTGGGCGGCGATGAGACGATGGAGTGGCCGGCGGTGGTGGCCTACTGGATCGACGGCGGCTACGGGGGGATGTGTACAGCGACCCTGATCCATCCGGATGTCGCCTTGACCGCGGCCCATTGCGTGGACCAATCCGGCTGGCGGGACGAGATCTTCTTCGGTTACGACATCTACGACATGGCCAACCACAACACCGTGGACGTGGCCGAGGCCATCGCCCATCCCCAGTACTCCAGCTGGGGGCACGACATCGCGGTCCTGCTCCTCGAAGAGGAGGTGGACGACGTGCAGTGGCGGCCGGTGAACACCACCGAGGTGGACTGGGAGTGGCGCGGGCAGATGCAGCACCACGTGGGATTCGGCTCCTCCACCACCTACAGCGGCGGCGGCTCGGGTACCAAGCGCGAGACGGACATCGAGATCTACGACTACGAGGACGAATACCTGATCCACTACACCACCGGCACCAATACCTGCAGCGGCGACTCGGGCGGGCCGGCCTTCGTCGAGATCGAAGGCAAGCTCTACGTGTCGGGCGTCGCGTCGTCCGTGTTCCCCGTCAGCGATGGCCAGGATTCTTGCCACGGTGGCGGCATCGACATGCGCGTGGACGCCAACTTGGATTTCCTCGAGCAGTACATCGACCCCTACCTCGACCCCGACGACATCGAGGAGGAGGTCGTCCCCGCCGTGCTCCCCGAGCCGATCATCGACGAGGCGACCTACGACGTGCCGGCGGGCATGCACTGCCAGCTGGGATCGAAGGCGTCCGGTTCGGGATGGTGGGCCGGGGGGATGCTGCTGGCCGCGGTGTGGGTGCGGCGCCGGGTGCGCGGTTCAAGGCGTGGGTAGGGCTGCCTCGACGACCGGCGGATCCAGCCGAACCTCGTTACCATCTTCGATGACCAAGGTGGCCTCGATGATGGCCCACTCGCCGCCTTTGGGTTTTTCTACGATCGTCGAATAGGTCCCATCGCGGTCTACACCGTCGATGGGAACGCTCAACTCGGCGCGCCCTGCGCCGTTCATGAAGTTGATGGACTGGGACGGCATCGTGCCGACCTCGACGATCCCGCCGAGGGCGTCGGCGATACGGGGATCGGTGCGCGCAGTCGAGAGCGTCATCTCCGTCGGCGCCGTCATCCCGGATGCCATGCTCGAAACCCCTTCGGAGCATGCCTTGAGCCCCACGGCGATCACGACGAACATCACCAGCGTCGCCAGTGCGCCGAATAGTCCGCATCCGATCAGTAGGTTCTTGCTCTTCTTCTTCATCCCGAACCTCCGAGAGATGGCCCCAACTTGCGGTGGCCATACCCGCGTGTCAAGAGCCGGACGATGGACACGAGTGCGCCATCGGCGCCTCCGGTGTACAGTCTTGCCAGCATGTCGGCAACCCAGACAGCATCACGACGTGAGGCCGCCCTGGCTGCCCTGGGCTACGCCCTGCTCACCGCGCTGGCCTTCCCTGGGGTCGTGCTGGGCCGCGGCGCCCCGGCGGTCCACGACCTGCTGACCCACCACGTGCCGTGGCGTGTGTGGGTGGCCGAGCAATGGTTGTCCGGCCACCTGCCCCTGTGGAACCCCCAGTCGGCCAACGGCTTCCCGATGCTGGCAGAACCTCAGACCGGGGCCCTGTATCCACCCAACCTGTTATTTGGCCTCGTGGACCCCTTCATCGCCCTGGATATCTCCATCCTGGGCCATGTCTGGCTGGCGGCCTTCGGGTGTTACCTGTTTGCCCGCGGGCTGCGCTTCGATCCCGCCAGCGCGGCGCTGACCGGCACGGTGTACGGGGCCAGCGGTTTCCTGCTGACGCACGTGGTCTATCTGCCGATGCTCCACGCCTGTGCCTGGATCCCGCTGTTGCTGGTGGGGTTGGACCGTTTTGTACGGGATGGCCGCCCGCAGGCTGCTCTGGGGGCGGCCGGTGCGGCCGCGGCGATGGTGCTCTCCGGGCATCCCCAGGCTGCGTTGCTGGGGGCCCTCTTCGCCGGGTCATACGGCCTGTACCGCGTGGGGCTTGGGTACGGCGAAGGGGAGGCACGCAAGCAGCGGCTCGGCCGGGCCTGGCTGCTCGCGCTGGCCCTGGGCTTCGGGGGGCTGCTGGTGGCGCCACAGCTGGTGGCCACGCTGGAACTCTCCGGGGAATCGGAGCGGGCCGGAGGGGTGGACGCGGGGTTCGCGTCGATGGGATCCCTACCGCCACAGGAGTTGGTCAACGTGGCCCTGCCGCGGACCTTTGGCTACGAGCGTCCCGCGGATATTCCCCTGGCCCACCATCACCACGGCGAGCGCTACTGGAGCAACGGCCAGACCTACTGGGAGAACGCGTTCTTCGTGAGTGTGCCGGCGCTGCTGCTGGCCCTGCTGTCGGTGGTGACCGGCGCCCGCGGGGTGCGGTTCTTCGCCGTCTGGGCCGTGATCGCTCTGCTGCTGATGCTGGGGCCGATGACCCCGCTGTTCGCCCTGTGGAGGCTCGTGCCCGGTGCCGACCTGCTGCGCTTCCCCGTGCGCTTCGCCTTGCCCTTCACGCTGGCCATCGCCGTGCTGGCTGGCCACGGACTGAACGCCTGGATCGAAGCAGCCCGCCAGGGCACCCGGCGCTATCTCTGGAGCACGCGCGTCCTGGCGGGTTTGTTGCTGGTCCTGTGGGTGACGGCGGCGGTGGGCCACCGGACCATCTCCCGGCGGGAAGCCCAGCTCACCGACGCCCTGGGGGAATACCACGAACAGAAGCTACAGGCCTGGCGGCAGCTGGCCGCCGATCCGCCCCCCGGCGTCGATCCGGCGCAGATTCCGCCCCCACCCGAAGGGGGAGCGGCCCCGGTGACCGTAGCCACCACCTATGACGGTGACGATTACTACGGCCGCAAATCGAAGATCATCCTCGACGGCATGTTGGCGGCTACCGATCCCCTGGGCTCCCAGGTGCTGCTGCCGTTCGGGATGGCCGTGGGTGTGCTGGCGCTGGTGCCGCTGGCGGTGCGCCGCCGGGAGTTCGTCTGGGGGCTGGTGCTGCTGACGGCCGCCGATCTGCTGGCCTTCGGATCCGGGTTTAATCCAGCCGTACCGTGGGACGAGCTGCGGGCCGAACCCGAGTTGCTGGCCGCGCTTCGGGCAGACGAGCGTGACGACGCGCCGCCGTTGCGAGTGGCCACCGTCGAACGGGCGGTGCCGCTGACGGTTTCACGGCAGATGGTGGGCGCCTCGGACAACCTCCTGCACGGCGTCGCAGAACCCACCCTGCCGTCGCCCTTGCGAATTGACCGCCAGCACCGGCTGGTGAGCCTCTCCGGGCTCTCCATCGACCTGCTCACGACCGACCAGCGTCAAACCCGCCTCGGGCAACGCCTGGATCTGGTGCAGGCGCTGGGGGTGACCCACCTACAGAGTCACCGCCCGCTGCCGGCGCCCTATGAGCGGGTCGCTGATGGGGAGGTGTCCCTCTATCGCGTCCCGCGGCCGTGGCCGCGAGCCTCGCTGCACCGGGACCTGCCCGGCAACCCCGACGACCCGTTGCCGTCGCCGTCCCGCACCCTGCCGGTCGTCACCGACGAGCCCGGCCGCCTGGAGGTGGACGTCAGCGGGGCCGGTGCCGGGGTCGTGGTCTTCACCGAGACGGCCTACCCGGGCTGGCACGCCACCGTGGACGACGAACCGGTGGATCTGGAGCGCGCTGCAGGGGCCCTGTTGGCCGTCCCGGTGGGAGATGAGGCTCGTTCAGTTAGTTTGCGCTACCAACCGCGCGCCTTGCTGGTATCCTTGGCCGCATTCCCCCTCCTGTGGACCTTCTGGGCCGTATGGTTCGTCATGGCCGGCGCTCGCAGGCTGGGGAGAAGGAGGGCGGACCCGTGACTCGTATCGTCAGTATCGCTTCGATAGTCCTGATCACCTGGATGGCCTACCCCGCAGCTGCCGAGGTCCCCATCGGCACCTTCCCCGAATGCGGCACGCCTGACCGGCCGGATCTCTGCCCCTCGGATCTGGGGGAGAACTGGGCCCACATCAGCTACATCCGCGATGACTACGCGAACCAGGTGCGGCCGGAGGAGCTGGCCATGGGCTCGGGCTCCCACTTCGACCGGGCCTGGCAGCGCACCACCGGGCGATGGGACGCCATTATCGCGGTGATGGACTCGGGCATCGACTGGAAACAGGAGAACGTCGTCAACAAGCACTGGCTCAACGCCGGCGAGCTGCCCTACCCACAGGACGCCGACGGCCAGGACATCGGCGCCCACGACCTGGACGGCAACGGCGTGTTCAACATCCAGGACTGGGCCGACGATCCGCGGGTGAGCATGGAAGACGGCGTGGACACCGCCGACGGGATCCTGGATCCCTCGGACCTCATCCACCTGGCCTTCGGCGCCGAGTGGGACGGCATCGACAACGACGGCAACGGCTACATCGACGACATCAGCGGCTGGGACTTCTACTGGAACGACAACGATCCCTACGACGACGTGGATTTCGGGCACGGCTTCTGGGAGGCCCGCGAGGTGGCCGCCGAGGCCGGGGACGCCCACGGCCACATCGGCTTCTGTCCCAATTGCGCCCTGCTCAACCTGCGGGTGGGGGACAGCTTCGTGGTGGACGGCAACCACTGGGGCCAGGCGCTGGTCTACGCCGTGGACCACGGCGCCGCCGCGGTGAACTGCGCCCTGGGCACGATGACCAACTCCTCCTTCGTCGAGGCGGCCACGGACTACGCCTGGGACAACGGCGTGCTGGTCTCCGGATCGGCGGCGGACGAGACCGCCTACCACATGATGTACCCGGGCGGGAATCACCACGCCATGTACGTCAATAACATCCGCTACAACGCCGACGAGGTGGCCACGGCCGACAGCTATCTGCAGATGGCCAGCTGCACCAACTACGGCGCGCGGGTGGACGTCACCGGCCCCAACACCGGCTGCTCCAGCCGGGCCGTCTGCGTGGTGGCCGGGATCGGCGGCCTGCTGGTCTCTGCGGCCATGGGCGAAGACGGCGTCGAGGCGCTGGATCCACCGCTGACGGGCAACGAGCTGTACCAGCTGGTGACTCGGGGCGCCGACGATCTGGATGTCTGGGAGAGCTACGGCGAGGACGCGGATCCGGGCAAGTGGCCCATGACCCCCGGCTGGGATCCCCACTCGGGGTACGGCCGCGCCAACGCGCGTACATCGGTGGACATGGTGCTGGACCGGGAGATCCCGCCGGAGGCGGATATCCTCAGCCCGGACTGGTTCATCACCATGGATCCCGAGGTGGACACGGCTTTCGAGGTCACCGGCTACGCCAACGCCCGCCGGGCCGGCAGCTTCAGCTGGACCCTGGAGGCCGCTGCGGGCTGGGTCCCGGAGGAGGGGGACTGGATCGAGGTCGCCTCCAGCGGGACGGAGACCTCGGCGGTGGACGGGGTGCTGGCCACCTTCGACGTGTCGACGCTGGGCATCGACGCTTCTGCGGTGCTGCCGCCGTTCACCGAGGAGACCACGAACCTGCAGCGGGCCAACGAGGTCCACGCTTACATGGGCTGGCTGCGCTTGCAGGTGACGGACGACGAGGGCCGCGTGGGTCAGATGCGCAAGGCGTTCCACGTGCACCACGATCCGGACCTGGTGGAGGGCTGGCCCATTCAGCTGGACCCATCGCTGGAGTCGTCACCCACGCTGTTCGATCTGGACGGCGACGGGGACTTCGAGGTGGTCATCGCCACCGGCGACGGAGAGCTGTACGTCTTCGACCATGACGGCGAGGTGCTGCCCGGCTGGCCCCTGCGGGTGGCCGACTACCTGGAGGACGTGGACCCGGACGACCCGGCCAATCACCTGGACGCGCCGGCGTACAGCAGCGGCGACATCAGCGACGACGTGCGCGAAGCGATCATCAGTACCCCCGCCGTGGAGGACCTGGACGGGGACGGCGACGTGGAGATCGTCGTGGCCACGATGGGAGGCATGCTGACGGTCTACGGAGCGGACGGCTCGCTCCAGGCCGGGTTCCCCGTGCATATGGACTTCGACCATATCACCGCCCTGCCGCCCGATCCGGACAACGACCTGGACTTCGGCTTCTTTGGCGCCCCGGCGCTAGGGGACCTGGACGGGGACGGGGATCTGGAGATCGTCGCCCCCGGCATGGACCAGTACCTGTACGCCTGGCACCACGACGGCGCGGTGGTGAGCGGCTGGCCGGTGCTGTGCCAGTACGTCGGCGGAAGCGGAGGCCTCCAGGGTGACCGCATCGTCAGCTCCCCCGCCATCGGCGACCTGGACGGGGACGGCTACCCGGAGGTGGTGGTGGGCTCCAATGAGAGCATCAACGTCTCCTACTCGCCGCTGTACGCCGTGCACCACGACGGCAACGACCACGCAGGCGGCCCCTACGTGGACGGCTTCCCCATCACCATGCCCGGGTTCTACTCCGAGACCCTGCCCTTCGTCGGGGAGGGCAGCCCGGCCTCACCGGCCCTGTCCGATCTGGACGGCGACGGCAGCCTGGAGATCATGAGCTCGGGCATCACGGACTGGGGCTCCATCTACGAGCACACGGGGGAGCGGCGCAACATCCTGGGGCATTTCAGCGACCAGTACGGCGCCTGGTCCAACGCCCGGGACGACACCACCGTGATCTTCACCAACTCCCCGAGCCTGGCCGACCTCAACGGGGACGGCGTGGACGAGGTCATCGACGGGGGCATCGGCATCGGCTACATCACCTCGATGGCCAAGGACTTCGAGCAGGTCCAGTTCGATCACTTCATCAATGCCTGGGATCCCACCGACATCTCCGACGGCGACGTCGTGATGATGGCCCGCGGGTTCCCCCAGCGGGTGGAGGGGCTGCAGTTCTTCCAGAATCCCGCCGTCGCCGACATCGATCACGACGGCAAACCGGAGGTCATCGAGGGCTCGGGCGAGTTTGTCCTGCACGCCTTCAACGTGGACGGCGAGATCCCGGCCGGTTGGCCCAAGTTCACGGGCCAGTGGATCATGGGTAGCCCGGCCGTGGGGGATCTGGACGGGGATGGCTACGTGGAGGTGGTCGTCACCACCCGTAGTGGCAAGATCTACGCCTGGCACACGGACGGTCACGCCGACACGGACGTGCAGTGGCAGAGCTTCCACCACGACCCGATGAACACGGGTAATTCGATGACCGCCTTGCCCGCGCAGGCTGGCCCGCCGGTGGATCCGCCCCCGGAGGAGAAGAATTGCAAGTGCTCCACCGCCGGCGGTAGCGGCTGGCCGGGGCTGGCCGTGCTGGCGTTGCTGGCCGGGATGCTGGCCTGGCGGAGTCGAGGATGAGCGGCGGCCAGTTCGATTTTAACCACACCCCTGACCGGGCGCTGGCGCTGGGTATCGCTTCGCTGGTGTGCAGCTTTGTCGGGTTCATGGCTGGCGGCGTCGTGGGGATCCTGGCGATCCCGCTGTGGATCGTGTTCGCCATCCTGGGGGCGGCCGCCCTGTACTATGGCCGGAAGGCTTCCAAGGAGATCGCAGCGGGCGTCTGGCCCCAGGCCGACTCCACCGGGGCGTTGCTGGGCACGATTTTCGGCGCACTGACTCTCATCGCCAACACCGCGCTGGTCCTGTTCATGGTGTGCCTCGGGACCGCGCTCGTCGGGTTGATCACCGCCCTCATCTTCACCGAGGGTATGTAGTGCCCGCCCGGCGTCCGGAAAAAACCCTCGGTGTCGGCCAGTTGACCCGGCGGATCCGGGACCTACTGGAGGGGGAGTTCCCCTCGGTGTGGGTCGAGGGGGAGATCAGCAACTACACCGCCCACGGATCGGGGCACTGGTACTTCACCCTCAAGGACGACGACGCATCGCTGTCGGCGGCCATGTTCCGCGGCGCCAACAGCCGGGTGAGGTTCCGCCCAGAGCACGGTATGGCGGTGTTGTGCCACGGCCGGATCAGCGTCTATCCGCCCCGGGGCAACTACCAGCTCATCGTCGATCGGATGGAGCCCCAGGGGGTGGGGGACCTTCAGCTGGCCTTCGAGCAGCTGCGCCGCCGGCTGGAGGGGGAGGGGCTGTTCGCCCACGAACGTAAACGACCGCTGCCCGCCATGCCCGTGCGCATCGGTATCGTCACCAGCCCCACCGGTGCCGCCCTGCGGGACATGCTGCGGGTCCTCGCCGAGCGGTTCCATCCGCTGGAGATCCGGCTGGCCCCGGCCCGCGTCCAGGGAGAGGGTGCGGCCCGGGAGGTGGCGGACGCCCTGGACCTGCTCAACGCCGAGGCCGCGCCCGAGCGGCGTTGCCAGGTGATCCTCTGCGGCCGGGGAGGCGGATCACTGGAGGACCTGTGGGCCTTCAACGAGGAGGAGGTGGCCCGGGCCATCGCCCGCTCGCGGATCCCGGTCATCTCGGCGGTGGGGCACGAGGTGGATGTCACCATCGCCGACATGGTGGCGGACGTACGGGCGGCCACGCCATCCAATGCCGCGGAGATCGCCGTGCCGGTGCGTGCCGAGCTGGACGCCGGGCTGGAGGATCTGAACGAGCGGTTGGCGGAGGGGTGGGCGCGCTCCATTCAGCGGCGGCGTGAGCGACTGGAGCGGCTACGCAGCCACCTGGTCGATCCGCGCCGGTACTTGCAGATCCAGTCCCAGCGCAACGACGAGCTCGCCGCCCGGTTGGGCTCGGCGGCTCTTCGGGTCGGGGCCCAGCACCGTCAACAGCTGGCCGCCGTTGCAGGGCGGCTGGACGCCCTCAGCCCCCTGGGCGTGCTTGGTCGAGGATATTCCATTACCCTTGCCGGGGACCGGGCCGTGCGGGATGCCACCGAGGTGTCCCCCGGCGACGGCGTCCAGGTACGGTTGCACCGCGGTTCGCTGGCGTGCTCGGTGACCGCTGTGACCGACGGCAAGGAAGGTTCATGAAACGTTCGAAGTGGGTGGTGGGATTGGCGTTGTTGGCGGTGACCAGCGTGTTCTCGTGGGCCGCCGTGGGGTGCGGGGATGCCTGCCAGGAGAACGCCGACTGCATGTTGACCTGCGATTGCGACAACGACGGCGAGGACGACTGGGTGATGTTCCACGAATGTACCAACGGTACCTGTGGCTCCCGGTACAGCGCCGATGTGCGCAAGGGCTGTGAAACCCTGTGCGAGGAGTCATGACCATGAAGGTGTGTGTGACCGGGATGATGGCCCTGTGGGTACTGATGGTTGGAATGGCCCTGGCCGGCTGTGGCGGTTCGGATGCTCCGGCGGCGGATGATCCGGACGCGGATCCGGACAAGGATGGGCTGAGCAACGCTCTGGAAGAGCAGATCGGTACGGACCCCGCCAACCCGGACAGGGAGGGCGACGGCCTCACCGAGGGCGCCGAGCTGGCCCAGGGGGAGGACCCCCGCCCTGCCGAGGTGAAGGCCGCCGATCCGGCCCCTGCCCCCCCCGTCCCCAAAAAAGAGGCCGCCCCGGCGGCGGATGCTTGGCAGAACCTGCACGTGGGCACAGTCACCGACGACAGCGAGGACAGGGCCTCGTCCAAGCTCGAGGCCCTGTGCACCAACAACTTCACCGCCACGTTCACCTTCCAGGCGGACGACGACAACGACGAGTGGAAGGTCTGGCTGAAGGATGCCGATGACGACAGCATCACCTACGTGAACCTGGACGATTCGGAGACTATCGAGGTGGACAGCGCCGCAAATGACACGGCCCTGGCCACCCCGGCCCGGCCCCACGAGTCGCACCGCGTCTCGATCCGCTACGTCAAGCCCACGGTCTCGGTGAGCGTCAACGGCAAGAAGGCGGTCCACGGCTTCACCGTCGACAACTACCTGGAGTGCGTGCACCTCAAGGTCGACGCGGACGATGGGATGACCCTGTCCAAGTTCAACGTGCGCTACCGCTGATCCTCGGCGTCGGGGCCGGGAGTCGCGCCGGCCGTCCACCCCTTCAAGAAGCGCTCCGGCTCGGCGGCCACTCGATCCGCCACCGCCTCGGTGATCAGGGCGTGCCCGAAGAAGTTGGGGTGGTAGAAATCGTCCTGGAGGTGGGCGGACTTGCCCACGGCAAAATCCTCGGCTCGGTTCGTACTGACGTGTTCCCAGACGGTCTGTGCGTCCCGGTGGCCGGTGAGCAGCTCGCCGAGCCGTCCGTAGACCTCATCGGTGTGGACCATGCGCAGTTCCTCGATGCCGTGTTCGGTGAACATCGACTGCAGCTCCACGCGGGGGATGCTCTGCTCGTCCAGCACCTCGTTGAGGTATTCGTAGCACTCCCTTTCGATCAGCGGGTAGTCCTCCGACTCCATCATGAAGGGGATCACCATGACCAGCAGCGGGATGTCGTGCTTTTGGGTCAACCGCTGCAGTTCGACCAGTGAGTCTTCGACCTCGGGATTCCGTTCGCCGGAAGTGTAGTGCGGGCCGCTCCTGCCGAACTGAGTGCGGTGGATGTACCGGTACAGCGCCGACCAGCGGAACCAGAACGGGGACAGTTTTTTGAACTCGCCGTACTTGTTCTCGTTGTGCAGCGTGTTGCCGCGGTATTCGAAATAGACGGGTGTGTGGGCGCAGTCGTTGACGCAGACCTGCAGCAACACCAGGTCCGGATCGACCCCATGGCCCCGGCTGCGGTACAGGCCCACCTCCTGGTAGAGGGTGTACCCAGGGGCTCCCGCGTTCCACACGTCCACCGGTTTACCCAGACGTTCTTCGAGGAC
This sequence comes from uncultured Rickettsiales bacterium, assembly GCA_964504165.1. Lineage (GTDB taxonomy): Bacteria > Myxococcota_A > UBA796 > UBA9615 > CAYRNR01 > CAZDDH01. The sequence goes on from CAZDDH010000024.1 coordinate 25,941, forward strand.
CGGCTCCAGGAAATCGGCGAACCAGCCGTCGAAGGTGATGGAATCGCCCAACGCCATGATGCGTAACTCCCCCGGTTGGCGGGCCAGGGGGGTCTCCCGATCGCGGAATCCGTGGGAGTTGGCGAAGCACTGATTCGGGATGAATGCGTACCCTGCGTCCGCGTCGGGTCGGACGCAGTCCTCACCACGCATCTCCGTGTACCGGGCGTAGCTATCCAGCGGAGCGAGGCGCATGGAGCGGGCGGTCACCTCGCATAGCATGAGCCCTACCAGCAGCCCTACGACGGCCAGTGCGAGCTTGGGAGCGAGTCGCTTCTTGGTTTTCTTCTTGCGCTTCATGGGGCCCGCGGATCATGCGGATCGGACGAGTCCAACCGCGACCGCGGATTCTACACCATGGCAGGAAGATATGTGATGCAGCGCGTCACGCCGGCGGGGTCGCCATGATCGGCGTGGGCTCAGGGATTGGCCGCGTCGTTCATCAGGTAGCCGAAGAAGCCCCAGCTCTCGACATTGGTGGTGTCCGGAGGTGCGTAGTAGGCGTAATTACCGAAGCTGGCGAGCCAGCCGTCGGGCATGGGGATGTACCACAGCCCTTCCATGGGTCCCGTCCCCAGCTGGGCTTCCAGCTGAGGCCCTACCTGGTTGCACATGCCATCGAAGTCCTGGTCACCGGCGACCAACTGGAACGGATCCGGCCCCACCGGCATGGCGGCCAAGGTGGGATCGACGTTGACCCGGTCGCAGCTGACGAAGCCCAACGGGTTGAATAGCCACGCCATGGCGGTGGACCACTCCTCGCCGTACATGTCCAACGGGTCCCACCAACAGCCGTTGTCGATCTCGGTGCTCGTGCCGCTCCAATCGATGATCTCGTCGATGTACTCCCAGTAGTCGTTCCCCTGGGACGTGCCGTAGCTGTACTGAGCCGGGTACTCCAGGGTCTGGGAGCAGATCTCATCGCCCAGGCCGTACTCGTCCCCCTCGTAGGAGGTGATGGTCGGCTGCACTGTGCCGGGGCCGCCGTACCAGCCGCCGGTCACGTCGATCTCGAAGGAGTAGGCGAACCAGAAGGGTTCGGGCTGGTTCTTGGCCCCCCCGAGCACCAGGAAGGAGATGGAGTAGTAGGTCCCGTCCATGCCCATGCCCTCGGTGTCGTCGTCGTCGCCGGTGTCGTCGTCGTCGGCGGTGTCGTCGTCGTCGGCGGTGTCGTCGTCATCGGCGAGGTCGTCGTCGTCGCCGGGGTCCTCGGCGGCGGCGGCGGCGTCGGCGTCGGCGGTGTCGTCGTCGGCGGTGTCATCGTCGTCGGCGGATGTGTCGTCATCGTCCCCGTAGACAGGGGGGCACCCCGCCATCACAAAGGCGAATCCCGCCACAATAGCTAGCCAGTAGGTCGCGCGCATCGATCCCTCCAAGAACCTGGTTTTGAGTTTGTTGACGTACAGAAACTCAGACCGTTTCCGTGCCCGCGGTCACTATCGAGCAAACCGGGTCTGAGGGGAAGCGAGGGGCCGTTTTTTGCCCGAAAGGGGAGGTCAGGATCCGTTCCAGCCCGCCACCCGGGCCATCATCCACCACCACGCGCGGCCCTTTTGATAGCAATTGAAACAGTGGGAATGGGAGCACCCGCTGGTGCACTCGGGGCACTCGTGAGCGTCGCACCAGGTTTCGCACCACTGACAGTCGTCACTGATGTCCGGGTAGTACGTGCCGGCCGGATCCCAGCTCTCGATATCCTCGAAATCGAACAGGACCTTGTCGTTGGCGATGCACCAGTCGCGGATCTGGGCGTTGCGCTGGCGCAGGTTGCCGTTGGCCCCGGATCCGTCCGTGTGGCCGGTCATGTAGATGAAGAGGATGTCGGGGTACTGGGCCTCCAGATCGGCCATGCCCTGCAGATAGATGTCGATGCCCTCCTCCGTGTTGTCGCTGCAGCCACCGCACCACGACCACATGACGGCGGTGTAGGTGTTGCCCGCCTCGTCCAGCGCCGTCTCGGTGGGGGCCACCCACGACAGATCCCCGGTGTGACCCAGATCGTCGGAGATCTCGTGGAACGAGGGGTGGTCGTGGAGCCCGGGCGTGATGGATGCCAGGGTGTCGAGGCCGGTCATGATCTGGCTGCCGTGGGAGGTGTGGCCGTAGAAGAAGTGATGGTCCGTTCGGATTTGCTCGAAGTAACTCTCCGGGATCAGGTCGAAATCGGCGGCGGCGCCGTGATCGGCCACGATGGCCCCGGCGGGCGCGGCGTCGTCGTCGTCGGTGGCGTCATCGTCGTCGGTGGCGTCGTCGTCATCCGCGGCGTCGTCGTCGTCCGCGGCGTCGTCGTCGCCCGCGTCGTCATCGTCCGCCACGCCGGTGGTTTCGCAGCCGATGGTCAGGGCGAGCAGCCAGGTGGCTGCGCACAACACTCCGATGAGCCCGATGTTGCGATGGGTGGTCATGAGTCCCCTCCTGAGTAATTTTGGGAAATTCCGGAAATTCATGAATATCGTACACAGGGGAATCGGATACGTCTATCCCGGGATACCCAGCCCCCGCAGCCAGGCTTCGGCCAGCTCCGTCGGATCGAAGCCGGACTGGATCTCGATGGCATCGAGCATGTCCTGCATGCCGACGGCCTCCCCGACGTGTTGCTGATAGAAGTCGCTCAGGATGGCGTCCAGGGCTTCGGCACCGATCTGTTCGGCCACGGCGCGGTAGAAATAGGCGCCCTTCATGTACGGGATGCTGGAGAACAGGCCGTCCTCGAGGATGTCCACCTCCCCGCAGGAGTCGGGCCAGGCCACGTGGTCGCCGTATTGCACCGCGTACTCCAGCCTGGAGCGGTAGGCGTCCCAGACGGCGTCCTCGGTCCCCGGGCCGATGACCTGGCCCATGGCCCGGGCGGTGAGGTAGCTGACCGTGCCCTCGGAGAGCACGAAGTCTTCCCAGCACTCGATGCGCACGCCGCCGCCGTACCAGCCGTGGGCGGCCTCGTGGATGTGGGTCACGGCGTCCCCCATCGAGCCGGAGCTGACGTGCCAGTAGGGGTGGTGCTCCATGCCCCCGTAGCCCCCCCCCCAGGCGGCATCCACCGAGCCGGCGCGGTCGCCGTAGGTGTAGGGGCCGAGGGCGGTCTCGAACCACTGGAAGGCGGCTACCAGATCGGCGGTGCCGTTGGCGGCGGCCGCTTCGTGCCCAGGGAGGACCCACTGGAGGATCTCGGTGCCGGCGGCGGTGGTGCCAAGGGACTCTTCGATGAACGCCCCGGAAGCCCAGGCGAGCTGGTAGGACGGGGCTTCGCCAGGCAGGTGTTCGGCGTAGACCAGTTGCTCGTCGTCGGGCCCGCCGGTGACCTGCAGGTCCAGCAGCAGGCCGTCCGCCGGCTCCGGGTGGCAAGGGAACAGATTGCCGCAGTAGTAGGGCCACAGGAACGTTTGCCCGTTGCCCATCCAGCCGTCGAAGCCCTGCTGCGCGTTGAACCCGAAGGCCACGGTGATCTCCGGGTTGGGCCCGCCAGCCGGGACGCCCACGTCCAGGCGTCCGTCCGTGATCTGATAGAGCAGGGGGCCGTCCGGCCCGCTGACCCCGGTGATGTCCAGCCCCGGGGCGGAGAAGGAGACGGCCGTGCTGTCCGTGGCAGCGAGCACGATGACCGCGGTGGCCTGGGTGCTGGCCAGATCAACACTCAGCGACGTGCTGAGGATATCGCGGTTCCAGTCTTCCGCTGGTTGGGGCTGGGGGTCCGCGCTGTCGTCGTCGGCCGGGATACCATCGTTTGTGCCGGTGCATGAGCCGGCCAGGAGCACGGCGACGGCGGACGTGAACCATAAATGGCCGGGTTTCATCGCTGGCCTCCCGCACAGAGTCTGCCAGCATACCAGGCCGGACGAAACCAATCGCCGCGCCATCCGTTGGCACCTTTAGAAGGCATCTGACAGCGCGTCTGCGGGGCGTCCGGCCGGGCGTCCACCGCAAGGGAGGTAAGCATGTTCTTGCAGGATCTGGGGTGGAGAAGTGCGGCTTTTTTGGGCCTGTGGGCCGTCCTGATGGCCGGGCCGCTGGCCGCTGTCGCCGAAGATGGCGCCAGCGTGATCAGCCGGCGCCAGCTGGAGGAGGAGCGGCAGCGGGCGGAGTACGGCGTGAAGGCGCGGGAGGCGCTGGAGCTGGAGATCGAGACGGCCAAGAAGCTGTTGCGTGATCAACGGCTCGTCGACACGACGCTGCGCTCCGAATTGCTGTTCCGACTGGCGGTCGCCTACGAGGAGATGGCTCGCTACGAGTGGGCAGAGGCCATGGATTGGCAGGAGCAGCAGACCCAGGATTGCTTTGATGCGGGAGGGGACGACTGCGTCGGGGAACCGGATCTGACGGCGGTGGAGCGGAACCGCCAGCTGGCCCTCAGCCGTTTCGAGAACCTGGTGGCCAACTACCGGGATTTCCATCGCCTGGACGAGGTGCTGTTCCGTATGGCCATCACCCACGAGGCGATGGGGGACGACCGTGAGGCGATGGCGGTGTACAAGCGGCTGGTCAAGCGCTTCCCCACCAGCTCTTTCGCGCCGGATGCCCACTTCGCCATGGGAGAGCTCTACTTCGAGCAGGGGAACGCCTACCGGGCCCTGCAAGCCTACGAACGAGCCTCGTCTTTCGATGGCGATATCCAGGCATTTGCCATCTACAAGGCGGGCTGGTGTTCCTATAACCTCGGCGAGATCGACGAGGCGGTGCAGGCCATGGAGCAGGTCCTCGCCGACGACCGGCGGCGGCGGGAACAGGGGGAGGAGATCGCCATCTCCCTGGAGGACGAAGCCCTCCAGGGGCTGGTGATGTTCCTCGCGGAGACCGGGGACCTGGACAGCGCGTTGATCCCGTTGCGGCGGCACGGGCAGCAAGGCGCGATACGGGATCTGATGTGGCGTTTGACCGAACGCTACCGGGACAACGGTGAGACGGAGCTGGCCGTGGAGACGCTACGCCGGCTGCTGGTCGAGGAACCGATGGCGCCGGACAATCCCGAGGCTCAGTCGCAGATCGTGGCCATCCGCTGGGAGATGGACGAGTACGCTCCAGCGGCGGACGAGCTGGAGACGCTGGTCCATCGCTTTGGCCCCGACGGGCGCTGGCGTACGGCCAACGCGGATGACGTGGAGGCGATTGAAGAGGCGGATAGGCTGGTGGAACTGGCCCTGCGTCGATCCGCCAGCGAGGGGTTCAGCCGGGCCATCAAGCACAAGGACCGGCCGCTGCTGGAACAGTCGGTGGTGTCGTACGAGCAGTACCTGGCGCTGTATGGAGATAGGGCGCGTGCCTACGAGATGCGGTTCTGGTACGCGGAGGCGCTATACAAGCTCAAGCGCTACGAGGTGGCCTGTGAGCAGTACGAGGTGGTCGTGGCGGCGGATGCGGGGGGGAAGTACCTGGCCGAGGCCGCCGCCAATACCATCTTCGCTGTCGAGAAGGTTCTGGAGAAGAAGGGGCGGAAGACCCGGGACGACGACTCGGGGATCCCGGAGCCCGTCGAGATGGGAGACTGGGAGCGGCGGCTGATCGCCGCATGCGACACCTTCGTGATGGTGCTCCCGAACGACAAGCGCGCCAACGGCGTGCGGTACAAGGCGGCCGAGGAGTACGCGGCCCACAACCAGTTCAAGGAGGCCAACCGGCGGTATCTCGAGGTCATCCGGGCCGACCCGGAGAGCGAGATGGCCGAATCATGTATTCAGGACCTGCTGGCCAGCTACGAGGCCATCGAGGCCTGGGAAGAGCTGGCTAGAGTGGCGCGGGAGTTCCACGACAATCCGGCCATCGGCCGCACGGCGGCGTTCCGCGGTGAACTGCTGGAGATCGCCCTCGGGGCGGCGGTGAAGGCGGCGGAGGCCCAGGCGGTGCTGGCGGCGGCGGACGACGATCCGGCGATGTTCGGCGAGGCGGCGGACGCCTATCTGGCGGTCTACGAGGAGTTCGGCGACGCCAAGGTGGCGCCGCTGGCGTTGTACAACGCGGGTTTCTATCACGCCCGGGCGGGCAACCCTGCGCGGGCGATCGCCCTGCGCGAGCAGTTCGTTGTCGCGTTCCCGGATGAGCCGAAAGATGCGGATCAGGCCAAGCGGCAGCTGTATCAAAAATCGGTGGCCGCGCTTGGAGAGCACCACGACACGATCGCCGATTTCGACCGGGCGGTTCACTATTACAAGGTGCTGTGGGATCGGGATCCGGCGTTCGATGCGGAGGGCTTCATCCGCGCGGACGTGGCGCTGCAACGGGCGGCTCGGTATGAGCTGGCGATGGGGCGGCTGGAAGAGGGGATCGGGGACTATGGGACCTGGATCGACACTCATCCGGACGACGAGGCGGTGCCGGGGGTGCTTCTGCGCATCGCGGAATCTCGGCTGAAGGCGGAGCAGTTTACGCTGGCGGAGGACGCATTCAGGAAGGTCTACGACGACGACCGTACGCTGGCTCTGGATCCGGATATGGCGATCTATGCTCGCAAGATGGCGGGGGAGTGCATGGTGGCGCTGGGCCGGGACGAGGATGCGCGGCGGGCGTGGAAGCGCGGGATCCAGGAGTACGAGCGGCTGGCCGCGTCGTCGGTGGAGATGGATCGCGGTTCCGTGGATGCGGCGGAGATGCGTTTCCAGCTGCTGGAGTACGAGTTCCAGAAGTTCGATGGGTTGACCCTGTCGGCGGACGAAGGGGCTAGCCGTCAGGATCTGCGGCGCAAGCAGGCCCAGATGGACGAGCTCAAGGAGCACTATCTGCGCATGGCCAAGGACAAGAGCGCAGGGCCCTGGGCCATCGCCAGCGCGTACATGGCGGGCCGGGTGGTGCTGGACCTGTTCGAGGATCTGATGAATGCCGAGTGCCCGGCGAGCCTTTCGGCGGACCAGTGCGGCATGTACCAGCAAGGATTGAAGATCGTGGCCATGGAGCGTTATCTGATTCCGGTCATCAACGCCTACCGCGAGGTGCTGGCGGCGGCGTCCCAGGCCAACATCTACAACGAATACACGATGGCGGCCCGGCGTACCCTCGGCGAGCTTTCACCCGAGGAGTTCCCGCCGGATGTGGAGCAGATTCCGCAGCCGGGCTTCATCACACCAGTAGGTTCCCCCGAGTCACACGCACGCTGATCCCAGTCGTCAAACGGTAATCATCCTCACCCATTCCCTGCCCCAACCGTGCCCGTGCCAGAGCTGAAATGATCCCGCGGGAGAAACGGCGCTTCCTCGGCGCGGGGATGCTCCGGGGCGGCCTCCCGACCGTGACGTCCCCCGGCGCGGCAGAGACTTCACGGACAGGCACCATCGTTGTCTTCGATGGTCACGTCGCCGGCGATGGCAATCTGATCCGCGAGGTCAGCGGCGAATGCCTCGCACAGCGATCCGTTGCCGCGAATCAAGAGCTGGCCTCCGATGGTCACGACGTTGCGCAGGCCGGACAGGTCCGTCAGCGATGGATTGCCCTCGACCACGAGGTCGCCGGGGACCTGTGTGATCCCCGACAGCCCATCAAGATCCTCTAGCCGGTCGTTTTCTTGGACCATGAGCGAGCCGCCCAATGTGGTTATCCTAAATAAGCCGTCCACGTTCGAGATGGTGGGGAGGTTCTCCAACCGCAGATTTTCTCCGATGCGGGTGATGTTGTACAACCCGTCGATGTTTCCCAGGGATCCCAGGGATTGGAGATGCAATTCCCCATCAACCTGGGAGACGTTCGACAGGGCGTCGAGCTCCATGAGGGCGGGGAGATTACCGATGTACAAGGTTCCGTCAATGGATTCGATGCTGGAGATGGCGTCGAGGCTGGACAATGCAGTGTTCCCAGAAAGGCCCAAGCCACCGACCGCCTCGATGCTGGAGAGGCCATCGAGGTTGGTCAATAGCGGTGCGAATGCAATGACCAGCGGACCCGGGGAATCCGTGAGGTTCGAGAGACCATCGATATCCAACAGGCCTGAAGCGCTGTAGACATACAAACCGCGGTCCACCGTGGATAGATTGGCCAAGCCGTCGAGATCGGTCAATGCGTGGTTGTCCTGGAGGAAAACGCTGCCGGCGCGAGTCAGGTTCGAAAGACCATCGATATCGCGAAGGTCTGCGTTCTGGACCAGTTCCAGGCGTCCAATTATCGTTGTCAGGCAGCTCAGGGCATCCAGGTTCTGGAGACCCGAGACAGCCGGGACGTACAGGTCTTCGCTGATGTGCTCGCAATCCCGCAGGCCCTCCAGATCCTCGGCGGACTCGACCTCGTCGATCCCCGGGCAGATCTCGCTGCATGGCTCGCCCGGAGCAGTCACGAATTCACCATCTGCAGATGAACAGCAAATGCTCAACGACGTTAGAAAGATCCACGCGGTTATCAACGCCGTCGCGATGATGGGTCGTCTCAAGGCACCAACTCCTCTAGGACCAAAGAATACGCGAATGTCCGATCAACTCCCTTACACAGTCCATACCTATTCGAGTGACTGATCCCTGTCATGAAAGGGTAATGATTAACAACTGGTGCGTTGGCCTTCGAACATGACAGTCCATGGCTAGGGTGAAAAGCAGCTCAGTGCGATCGCCGAAAACGGATAAGGAAGTGGCCGATTTGGTATCATGATCTGTGGGAGGTTCCCATGCTCAAGGCCCTTTGCCTGACAGCAACGCTTAGTATCGCATTCATAGTTGGCGGGTGTTTTACCATTCCCGACGGTGCCACACGGGACGACGAGACCACGGAAGACGACCAAGATGACACCGCCAGTCGATGTGAGGACGCAGCGCCCTGCAATGGGGGCACCCACCACGAATCTGACCTCGATACAATCAAACTGTGTGATGGCGTGTACAACGGTCTGAGATTCGAACAAAAAACTTGGCTCACGAACCTCGAACTGCCGTGCCTCGAATGGTCGGGGTCTGACCTGGAAATAAACTCCAACGACGTCTTGAATAACATCAATATGCCGACCCTGACTGTCGTGGAATCCGACCTGTCCATCAATTACAACGCATCCCTGACCAGCGTGACCGATCTGTCCAATCTCAAGTATGTACGTGATCAGTTGTCCATCTCAGACAACGATTCCCTGACTAGCTTGGACGGATTTGGCAGCCTCACGGAAGTGAACCGCGGCTTGTGGATTCACGACAACGATGCGTTGACGAGCCTTGATGGTCTGTCGAGTCTCGAAACCGTGGCTGGTCTGGCCATCGACGAAAATATTGCTCTGGGCAACATCTCGGGCCTTTCCAGCCTCTCGTCTGTGGGTGACCTGAGAATTGACTCCAATAACTCACTGACCCACGTTTCTGGCCTTTCAGCCCTCACATCAGTCGACGGTGAACTGAAGATCGCCAATAACGAGGCCTTGATTAGAATGGATGGCCTAGCCAACCTCACCGCCGTGCACGATCTGGTCATCGAGAATAACGATGTGCTGGCGAGTCTCTCTGGACTGTCCAATCTCACGACTGCGACTGGAGGAGTGTACATCATGAACAACCACGCCATCACCAGCCTCGATGGCCTGTCAAATTTGTCGAATGTACACAACTTGATCATCACTCGAAACGATGCTCTGGCCTGTGTAGAAGCAATGCCCGGCGTCTTTTCATTGGGCGGCGCTCTGTATATTCGGGACAACGCTTCATTGCAGAGTGTGAATGGATTGTCCAATCTGGAGACGGTGTCGGCTAACCTGGAGATCATCGGCAACGACTGCCTGAACCAGGCCGATGCCGAGGAGTTCGCTGCCAGGATCACCGTAGGCGGCGCTATCGAAGTTTACGACAACGGTGCCAGTTATCCGTGCAACTGAAACATCTCGAACAAAACAAGAATCCCCTTCCTTTCCGCGCAAATGAAACAAATCTGTCAAACTTCCGCCGAATGCGGGCATGGAAGAACCCATCCTGTACCCGTGTCGTTAGGTGGATTGGAGGCCGGCGTGAAGTTGTACAAGGTACCGTTGCTGATCACAGCGGTTGCCACCCTTTGTTTCGTCACACCGTTATGTGCAACTTCCGCCGACCCCCTCTCTGACCCGCTCCGTGAGACCATCGATTATTTCCTGCTACACGATAGCGCCGGTATAGAGCGTCTGATCCTCCATGTCGACGACACCAGCGCCAGCCTGACTCCACGACTGGCCGAGATCGGACCGGCAACCGAGGAGCAGGTGAGGACCTTGCTCGTGGAACAGGTCACCGCGAACCTGGAGGCCAAGCGGGACGCGAACGGGCCACACGGTGAGTCATTCCCCATGACCGAGGACGAGATCCGCACCACCGTCATCGATTACGAGGCGTACAAGATCGAGGCCTACGTGACCTCGGGGGTGTTCCCCAAAAAGTACTTCGGGTACTTCGATGGCAAGTGGGAGACGGCCGAGCACGAGTACATCTTGGCCGTGACGGTGCACACGGCCGTGGGCATCATCAACAGCTGGCTCGAGGCCGAAGGGGATCCGCTGCGGGTCACCGACATGGAGGTGGCGCTGACCTGGGTCTCCGAGGGGGGGACGCTGCTGCTCGGGGAGTTGTACGAGGAGTGCGACTCCATCCATCCGATCCTCGGCGTCGGTCTGGACGATATCGCATCGGGAACAAAGGACCTGGAGCCGTTGATGTACAAGCTGGACGCTGCCACGGGAACAGACCTATGTAGCATCGTCGGTTGGCAAGACGATGGCGGCGCCAAGGTTGCAACGTTACAGCGCTACATGACCTTCGAAGAGTCCATTGTGGCCACGGCACTGATGTGGATCTGGGAGAAGCGTATCGCCCAGCGTAAGCTGGCGGCGACGGGGCGAAAACCCCTGCACGATCGGCCGCTGGACGAGCAGTTCATCCTGGGATCGTTGGTCTACAACTCCGGGTTGATACACGACCGGGGGCGGCAACGGCTGATCAGGGGCTTCGATACGGGAGAGTCGCTGTTTGCCACGTCTGAACGTAACGCACACCGGCGGGCGCGACTGGACGTCGTGACCCCCGAGGTCGCCTTGGAAGAATTGCTGCAGGGGCAAGGCTACCGCGATCAGCAGACCTCGTGGCTCGCGGTCTACCACATCCTGCAGCGGTGGGGCGGGTATCACGGTATCGCGCAATTCACCGACGTTTTCGATGATGCGGGGATGTACGACATGGACTGCTGGGACGAATGGAAGCGGGAGTACGACGCGCTGGAGGCGGAGTGGACGAGGCACCTGGAGCACACGCAGGGCGGTGGGGGTCAGAGTAGCAAGTAAATCACGGCGATGGCCAAGGTGACGGCGGCCACGATACGGGTCGACCTCACGCGAGCTGCGATGGGATCCCACGCCGTGGCCAGCGCTCCTGTGACCAGGATGATGTCCAGCGCCAGCGAGAAATCGGTCTCCAGCAAGAACAGCGCGAAGCGCCACGACGAAAACGGCTGCAGCAGCGGCACGGGCCACAGCCCGATGACATCCCCAAGCAGATGGAATCCCATCCCGGCATAGGCCGCCACGAAGAGCCATCGACGGCGGGTCTTGACGAAGAGGCAGCCCACGAGCGCCACGACGGCCGGCAGCAGCGCAAAGGCCACGACGTTGTGCGTGAAGAGCTGGTGGAACTGGCGGAAGGCCTCCGCCCCCCACAGGTAGGCGATGGTGTCCGCGTCGGGCAGCAGCCCGGCCGACAACGCGGCGATCGTGGTGGCGCGACGCAGGGCGGGGTCGGGGGCCACCGCGCGTCCCACCAGCAGCGACAGCGCTGCATGGCCGAAGACATCCATGGCCCTATTGTACGGGGTGTCGCGGTCCGCTGGATCGGCGCTGGTGGATGGCCTTGACCAGATCTTCGATGAAATCAATGGAGAGCATCAGCTGATCGTAGTCCAGGTTGGCCGGCGTGTCGGCGGGCACGTGGTAGTGGCGGGGAGTCGACAGGCGGGGGTCGATACAGCCCAGGCCGACGGCGTCGTAACCCGCCGCGGCGAAGGGCATGGCGTCGGTGGCTCCCATGTACATGTCGTGCTCGCCCACCGCCGCATATCGGTTATTGCCGCCGGCGACCTGTTCGATGGTGTCCGTCAGCCACGGCGGCAGATCGAAGCGCCGGATCTCACCATCGTGGAAGTACTGCAAATCCCCATTGGCCAGGCCATCGATGGCCAGGATCACCGTGTTGTCCCGGTCCCACTCCCCCCGCATCTGCCTGGCCAACGCCTGGCTACCCAGGGTGCCGGACTCCTCGGCGCCGGTGGAGACGAAAACCAGCTCCATGTCAGCGGGCTTCCAGGCGGCGAGCCTGCGGGCGAGCGCGCACTGGGCGGCACAAGCGCTGAGGTTGTCGTTGGCGCCGGGGACCACCTCGTCGCGCAGCACCACCTCGGCGTTGACGGCTGCGAGCACCAGCCCTGGGAGGCTCAGGACCCCGACGGCGGGCCACAGCAACCGTCGCGCCGGGCCCATCAGGATCCCCGCCACGTCGAGCCCGGCCAGGGCGAACTGGCAATAAGTGGCCAGCTTCAACGGCTTGCCCAGGGGGCCTGGAGATCGTTGCGGATCCCCCATCAGACGCTCCACCAACCATGGATTGAAGATGGCACCGGTGTTGGCCGCGTCGATATGGGACATCACCACGATGCGCAGCCTGGGCTTGCCTCGAGCGGGCAAGGTGGCGATGAGGTTTTGCGAGTGGCGCCGGGGCAAAAACCGCCGCAACAGGTGGAACTGGCGGTTCGTGTCCCCGTAATAGGAGACGCCGGCCAGGGTGTGGCAGACCAGGGCCAGCGCCGGCGCCGAGCCGAACAACATCGACCCGGCGGTCCCCAGCCCGAAGTGCAAGGTCAGGTTGCCGTAGAGGTTGTCGTGGAAGCGGAACGGTTTGAATTCACAGGCGATGCCCTGCTCGGCGAGCTGACGAGCGAGGAGGTCGTGGGCGTGGCGCTCCGATTCGGTCCCGGCCAGCCGCCGGGGGCACTCATCGACGATGCGCTCAATGAGTTCCCGCGCTTCGGCCAGCTCGGTGGCCCTGGTTGGAAGGGAGCGCACGCTGGAGGGTCGTGCTTTTGCCATCACGGCTCCTGCTCTGACGGGGGTTCGAGTCCCAGCTGCAGCGCGAGCGCCGAAGCGAGGATTTGATAGTCTTCGAAGCGGTTGTACAGCTGCGCGGAGACCCGGATGAGCCTGCCGGGCGGTGCGGGCCACGGGATGACCGGCACCTCGACGCCCTGCTCGAACAGGGCATCCTGCAGGGGATCGGTGGCCAGGTGCCACGACACCGAACTTTGGGAACCGTCCGGCAGCGCGACGGCAGCCATGGCGCCGATCATGGACTCGGGGCAGGGCGCGGCAGCGGCCAGTGTCCGGCACAGGAGCCGGCGTGCCCGCAGGGCCAGCTCGCGGTTGCGCTGCTGGAGCTCGGGCCACCCGCCAGGGAGTACGGTACCCAGCTCATCGATGGCGTTCGGGATGCACAGATAGGCCGTTGGATCACCCGTACCCATCCAGTCGAACTCGGCTCGGAAGCGCGTCTGTAACGACTCGATGGCGCCGAAGCTGATGGTGAGTGGACGGATCGAAGCCTGGCGGTCACGGCGCACGTGCAGCAGAGCGCTACCCGTGGGTGTGTTCAACCACTTGTGGCAGTTGGAGGTGTAATAGGCGGCGCCCAGCGCGTCGAGATCCAGCGGCACCATGCCCACGGCATGCGCCCCGTCCACCAGCGTGTCGACGCCGCGCCGCTGCAGCTGCTGGACGATGTCCGCGATGGGCATCACCAGGGCGGTGGGGCTGGTGATGTGGTCCACCAGGGCGAGCCGCGTCCGCTCGGTCACCCGCGCGAGGATGGCCTCAGTGACCTGCTCCGGCGACTCGACGGGGAAGGGGATGGGGACGACGACCGTGCGAGCCCCGGAACGGTCCGCCACGTAGTCCAGCGCGTTGCGGCAGGCGCCGTACTCGTGATCCGTGACCAGCAGCTCGTCACCGGGGCCGAACTCCAGGGAGCGCAGCACCGTGTTGACCGCAGAGGTGGCGTTGTGGACGAATGCGAGGTCGTCGGCCTGCGCACCGACGAAGCGGGCTAACGCCGCCCGGGCTTCCGTCGCCATCTCTGGGAGTTCGCGCACGAAGAAACGCACCGGCTCGCGCTCCAGCTGCTGGCGGAACCTCTGCTGGGCCTCCAGGATCGAGCGAGGCGTCGCCCCGAAGGAGCCGTGGTTGAGGAAGGTGATGGAGGGGTCCAGGGCCCATAGCTGGGCATGGTCTTGGCTGGATGACATGCCGCGAGAATAACAAACGGCTCAGGGCAGGGTCCGGGTGGGACCCCCAGCCGCCGCCGTGGCCTTCATCTCGTCGAGGAACTGCTCCAGCCGCTGCTGCATCTCCGTCGCCTGCGGATCGTCGTACAGATTAGTGCTCTCCTCCGGGTCGGCGGTGGCATCGTAGAGCCAGTTCTCGGCGCTTGCCTCGTCGGTCAGCAGCCGGTAGCGGTGCCCGTCGTCCCCCTCCAGGGTGGCCCCGTATTGCCAGGTCCCCAGCAGCTCCGAGGACTGGTAGACGCGGGCGTCGTAGGCCTTGCCCGGCTCGGTGAACAACGGCGTCAGGTCGGCGCCGCGCCAGGCGGATGGTGCCTCCATCTCCAGCAGCGAGATGACCGTGGGGGCCAGGTCCAGCAGCTCCACGGGGCGGTCCACTGCCTGGCGCTCGATCCCCGTGCCGTGGAACGCCAGATGGCAGTCCGAGGTCTCCCGGTGCAGTGAGCGGCCGTGCAGCACGCGGCCGTGCTCGCCAAAGGACTCGCCGTGGTCGGTCATCACCACGGTCAGGCGTTCCCGGCTGCCGCGGGCGGCGTCCCAGGAGGTGAGGAACCGGCTCACCTGCTCGTCGGTGGCGGTGACCTCCTGGTCGTACAGCTCGGCCATGCGGGCGGCCAGCGCCGGCGGGAAGGGATCGACGGCCTCGGCGGCGTGCAACAGCTCGGTGGCCGCCGGGTCACACAGGTCGATGCTGCCCTCGTCGATCTCGGGGACCTCCACCACGCCGTCGTCCGTTCCGGGAGCGCAGTAGGGGAGGTGGGGGCCAAACAGCTGGAGCACGATGAATGCCGGCTTCCCCCGCTTGAGGTCTTCCTCCATCCATTGCTCGGCGTGGCCCACGACCAACTCGTCCACGTTGGCGGCAAATTCGTCCTCTCGGTCGACCACCCACATCTCCTCGAACAGGAGATGGAAGTGGGGGTGAGAGGAGAGGACGTTGCCGGAGAACAGGGCGGTCTGGTAATCGGCCTCCACCAGGGGCGTGGTGATGGAATCGTAGGATCCCTCCAGGTGGCTGGACTGGCGGGTGATGCCGTGTTCTTCCGGGTAGGTGCTCAGCAGCATCGACGTCTCGCTGGGTAGGGTCCAGCCGGCCGTGGAGGCGGCGCGATCGAAGCAGGCGCCGTCGAGGGTGTATTGCTCCACGGTGGGCATCGCTCCTACCGCTTCCGTGCAGCCGAGGCGGTCATGACGCAGGGTGTCGAGGAACAGCACCACCACGTCCGGCTGGTCGTGGCAGCCGCCGCCGCACAGGGCGATCAGGAGGATGGTCGGGATCCACCTCATGCGCCGCCTTCCAGCGCGCGCCGCACCGCTTGCACGGCTTCCTCCGGGGTGCGCACCACCACGATCGCCGGGTCAAAATCAAAGCTGTCGAGGCTGATCACGGTGCGGCCCAGGGTGAGGGCAATGCTGACCTCGCTGCGTGTGCCGTGGCACCCACCGACGGCCACGAGCACCCGCGCGGTGTGGGCGACGATGATGTTGCGGGCGTGGCCCATATCGGTGACCACGGGGATGGTGACGTACGGATTGGCCTGCTCGTGCGAATCGCCGGGCAGGATCCCCACGGTGAGCCCGCCGGCCTCCTGCGCCCCGCGGCAGGCCGCCTCCATCACGCCGCCCCGCCCTCCGCAGACCACGGCGTAACCCGCACCGGCCAGCTGGGCGCCCAGCTGGCGCGCCAGCGCGGCCAGCGGCGCATCGGCCCGGCCCGCTCCCACCACCCCGATCAAGGTGCGGGTGTTCGGTCTGGATTGGGGGAACCTGGTCATCGACTCCTCGCTCCTACACAGCTACACGCTGACAGCCATCCGGGCCACCGGCAATCGGTTCCTGCAAATGGTATGATCGCCGAGCCACCGGGAGTCCAGCGCTGAAGTACAGGCATGCCTAAAGTTCGTACCATCCTCCTCGTAGACAATGACCCGCAGGTGGTGAGCCTGCTGGAATCGGCGCTGCGCCTCAAGGACTATCGTGTCATCACCCACACGGATCCCATGGATGCGCTGCGGTATCTCAAGGAGAACATCCCCGATCTGATCCTGGCGGATGTCGACCGCGCTCAGCTGGACGGTTTCGAGTTCATGCAGCGGGTGCGGGAGACCACCCGCGCCGCCTATGCGCCGTTTATCCTGATGGTCACCGAGTGGGACGACAAGCGGTCCTCCGACGGCTACTTCGCCAACGTGGAGGCGTTCCTGCGCAAGCCGTTCACCGTGGACGAGCTGCTCAATCGCGTGGAGGGGGTGTTCAGCCGGGTCGACCGGGCCCGCACGGCGCGGCCGAATCACGATCTGGAAGGGCGCATCGACCGGTTCCCGTTCCCCGATGTGGTGGACATCCTGATGCGGCAGCAGCTCTCCGGGCAGCTGGTGCTCAGCATGAAAGCCGAGCCGGTGGAGGGGCTGGTGGTCTTTGCCGCCGGCGATGTGGTCCACGCCACCTTTGGACGGCTGGACGGCCCGGCGGCGCTGCTGCAACTCCAGCTGCGCGAGAACGGCGCATTTGCCTTCACCACCGAAGACGAGTTGGTGGTCCCCCAGGTCTCGGTGGTCGGATCGGCGGTACGGATCCTCGAAAAGGGCTACAACCTGGCCGACGACGGCATGCTGCGCCGCATCGACGTGACCAATCAGACGGCCAGCCGGCTGTTCGAAGCGCTGGTGATGGACATCTTCCCGCCCGCCACCACCTCGGAGATGCGGGCCGCCGTGAACCTGGCCCGGAGCGCAGCCACGGATAGCGCTCCGGAAGAGGACATCAGGACCGAGGAGGAGACCGACACCCAGTCGCAGGAAGCCTTCAGCCCCGGCGAGGAATCGGTCCAGATCGACGATAGTGGCCGGATGATGGCCCCGGAAGAGCCCTCCATGGAGGAGATGCGGATCTCGGCGGAAGGCTTCGAGCTGGAGGCGGAAGAGGCTCCGGAGACCATGTCGGTCTACGCCCCTTCGTCCCAGCTCTTCCCCGACGACGAGCTAATGGATTCTTTCAGCGCCAGCGCCCTGCATTCGCCCGACGCCTCCGCTGTGGATGCCTCCGAAGACGGCCCGGAGGGGCCCACGAAGCCGGAGTTGGCAGGGGATCCAGAGGAGGCGGAGGAGCCCAGCCTCTCCAGCGATTCGGACGAAGCCATGGTGACCTCGTCCATCGTCATCCCGGCGACTCCCGTGGGGATGTGGGACGAGACGATCCAGATCGATGGCATGGGCATATCGGGGCGGATCACAGCCCTGGAGGATACCGAGGACCCCGACCAGCACGAGGAATACTCCGAATCCGACGAGTCGGCGGTGGCGCTGGTGGATTCGGGGCCGGGGCCGGTGGAGCGCATCTTCAATACCATGCGCGAAGCCATCGACGCGGACCTCCTGGATGCCGAGGTGTGTGACCTGCAGCTCTCGACCGTCAGCGGCCGGCCACTGGTCTCCACCCTGCTGGACCGCAAGCGCCGCGATCACGTGGCCGAATTCTCGGCCCAGGCGATCCGGTTTGGTCTGTCGTCCGACCTGGGGCTGTACGCGCAGCTCTCGGCCGGCGAACTGCACCTGCTGGTGTACATGCTGCCGCACCGACGGCTGCTCACCTGCCTGTTCGAGCAGCCCACGGAGGCCGCTCCTTTCCTCGGCCAGGTACGCGACCTGCTCGATTTCGACGAATAGGAGTCCGGTGACGCAACGGTCCCTAGCGCCGCGGTGGTTCTGGGCCATCGTGGTGATCCTCGTCCTCGCCGTGGTCGCGTGGCTATTCCACAGGAGTGTGGTGGGGCGCGTGGACGCGACGCGGGGGCAACGGATGGTGGGCGAAGCCGAGGTACTGGCCGGCGTCCACCTGTCCGGTGAGCGGACCCTGGAGCCGGTGGAGCCGGGCGTGGGGGAGCACCCCTTCCTCGATGACGTGCGAGCCATCCTGCCCACGGACTCGGAGACCTGGATCGGGACCACCGCGGGTTTGAGGGTCATCCGTGACGGGGAGGAGCGGATCTACACGGCGCGGAGTGGTCTGCTGCGGAGTGACATCGCTGGCCTGGCGGCGTCCGGCGAAACGGTCGCTGTACTACACCCCGAGGGCGGTCTGTCGCTGATACGCCAGTCCCGGGTGAAGACGCTCACGCACCCGGACCTGGTGCCCACGGCCATCGTTGCCACCCCATCCGGATTGGTCATCGGTACGGCGGATCAGGGGTTGTTGAGGCTGGTGGACGACGAACTGGAGCGGATGCCCATCGCGGGGGAGGGGGCGGATGGCCCCTGGGCCCTCGATGCGCCGCGCATCACGGCCCTGGCCCATGACTCCACCAGCGACAGGCTCTGGGTCGGCACCTTCGATGGCGGCCTGGCCATCCAGCAATCGGACGGCTGGATGCTGCTGGGCACGGGGGACGGCCTGTCCGACCCGTTTGTCACCTCCATCGCTGCGGGGCGGCGCGGGGAGGCTCCGCTGGTGCTGGTGGGGACCCAGTCCGGCCTGACGATCTTCGAGGGGGACCGGCCCGCCATCTACGGAGTGGAACAGGGATTGCCCGACGATCACGTGGCTGCCGTGGCCCTGTGGGACGACGACCTGGCGGTGGGGACCTTCGGTGGCGGCCTGGGCCTGTACGAGGGCCAGTCGTGGCAGAGTATCGGTGCCTCGTCGTTGCCGTCGGGGTACGTGCAGGCCGTGGCCTACGACGAGCGGGGGGGCCTGTGGATCGGGACCCGCGACGGCCTGGCCCTGCGCCAGCAGCGGGACTGGCGGGAGCTCCCGGGCCCGCCGGGGCCGCCGGGGGCGCGGATCACCGCCCTGACCTCGGTCCGCGACGGGGAAACCCCCGGGGCTCTGTGGGTGGGCACGTTCGAGCGGGGGCTGGGACGGTATGCAGACGGGATCTGGCAGACGTTCGGGCCTCGGGAGGGGCTGCCTTCACTGGAGGTCAACGCGCTGGCTGTGCACCGCGGCGTCCTATGGGTGGCGACCAACGCTGGGCCGGCGTTCTTCGACGGCGGCGCGCTGGTCCCCCACCCCCGGCTGAGTGCCCTCAAGAGCCGCGCGGTCACCTCGCTGATGTCGGATGGGGAGGCCCTGTGGCTGGGAACGGCCACTGGCGTCGTACGATTGGGGCCGGAAGGGGAGGTCTCCACGCTGGGGGTGCGCGAGGGGTTGGTCAACGGCCATGTCTACGCGCTGGTATCGGCTGGGGCCGGCGTCTGGGCGGGCACGTTGGGGGGATTGACCTCGCTGCGGTCGGACGGCCGGGCTGATGCTCTGGCCTCTCGTACCGTCTCCGCCGTTCCCGGCGGCCTGTCCCACAACTGGGTCAACGCGATCTTGGCCAGGGACGAGGAGCTGTGGATCGGGACCTACGGTGGCGGCGTGGATCGGTTCGACGGTGCGGCGTGGTCGCGGGCCTACCCGGCGGGGCAGGAGACCCTCGAGATCAATCCCGGTGCCGCATGCTGGTTCGACCAGCGACCAGCCTTCGGGACCCTGGACCGCGGCGTACTCGTGCTGGACGACAAGGGGGCCGGGGGCCGGGTCCTGGACCGGGAGCTGGGCCTCGCCTGCCCGTCGGTCAGCGCCCTGTATTCCGATGGCCAGGATGCCTGGATCGGGACGGCGGCCGGGTTGCACCAGCTGCCCGTATCAAAGCTGACGCCCTGAAGAATCGGCCGGCCGCTAGCCGCCCGGGCAGGCCTCGATGGAGCGCGCGATCTGCTCGCCAACCCGAATGGCCCGTGCATCGTCGGAGTTGATCTCGGTGGCGAAGGCGGCGATGTCCTGGGCGGTGGTCTTGTAGTGGTAGTAGATGCGGTCGAGTTCCCGGCTGAGCTCCCCCGGCGGGCCGTTGAAGCGTTGCGACATGCACGTGGACTCGACCGTCGCCTGGGTGTAGGTCTCCTCGTCCAGTTCCTTGGTCTTCCACACCCCGTCTTCGGGCGGATCCGCGTATCCGTCGGTGGACGGTACGTTCACCACCGGCAAGGGGGCGGCGCAATCGTCGTCGTCCCCACCGGTCCCGGACCGCAGGATCAATAGCCCGACGACCACGACCACGATGGAGCCCAGTACCACGGGCAGTAGCCATGGTTTTTCCTTGCCGGGCTTGCCGTATGCCATCGTCCCGTTGCTCCTCGGTTCGGAATGCGGAGGCATGGTACCACCGCCCGTTGGTGGGCGACACCCGCTCGGAATCAGGACCGAACCGGGTTGGGGATAAATTCACAACCGTTTGGTCAGGCGCGATGCGATAATGCGCGGTCAAAACCGGTCCGTCGAAAGGGAGGCATCATGAGCATGATCCAGCATCCCGATTTCCCGCGGGTGGAAATATCACCCATGGAGGGGACGTTTTCGTACCGAAACCGCTGGGATGAGGTGATGAACGCGTTCCGCGAAGCGGGCTTCAAGGTCCGCGAGCCGGCCGAGCAGCGGAGGGCCGAGTCACCCTGCGCGGGTTTCGCGTGGTTCTTCGTGGTGGATGGGTTGGATCGCCATCACGAGGTGCTGGTCACGGACCAGCCCATCTTGCCGGAGCGGGAAGAGGCCATCTTGCGCGGAGCCTTTTCGGTGGTGGGCTCCTATTCGGACGCCGCGTTCCACATCTACAACCCCGATCCCTTGACCCCGAGGATGCGCACCGCGCTGCTGGACACGGCGGCTGGCCGGTTCCTGCGCCGCGTGGGCGTCGAGATCCCCATCGGTGAGATCCGGCCCAAAGGGGTGCCCCATGTCGGGGCCCGCATCGCCGAGATCATGGGCGACTGCTGGGGCCGCGACATCGACCTGGATTCGGCCGGCGAGACGCTGGAGTGGCTGGACCGTATCGTGATGGAGTACCGCTCTCAGGCGGAACCGGACGATATCCTGCCGACCCCGGGTGCCATCTTGACACCCCCGCTGGCGGCCATGGGGATCGTGGTCGCCGAGTTACTCAGGCGCCATCTTCCGGGCCCCGTGAAGGTCCACGCTGCCCCGGCCAAGGCGGAAGCGGAGCGCCAGGAAGACGAGCGGCTGCGCAACCAGGACTGGGCCTTCGTGCTGGCCGTCGCAGGTGGGGACGAACTCAAGTACGTCTACGGCCCGGGCCGCGTGTTCAACCGCTATTGCCAGGGGACACGCCAGAAGCTCGTCGATCTGGTCCCCGACGAGATCACCCACCCGGAGAGTGCGGAGGCCCTCGACTTCGTCCAGTCCTTGCCGGACGATCCTTCTTTCACTGAATGAGGCTTGCCCGGCCTACTTGATCAACGAGATGAACAACCCCGCAGCCACGACCGTGCCGATGACACCGGCCACGTTGGGGCCCATGGCGAACATCAGCAGATAGTTGCGGGGGTTGGCCTTCATGCCCTCGATCTGGATGACGCGGGCGGCCATGGGCACGGCGGAGAGGCCGGCGGCGCCGATGAGGGGGTTGATCTTCTCCTTGAGGAACAGGTTCATCAGCTTGGCCAGCATCAGGCCGCCGACGACGCTGAAGGTGAACGCCACCAGGCCCATGCCGAAGATCATCAGCACCTGCCACTGGAGGAAGGCGTCCGCCGTCATCTTGAAGGCGATGGACAGGCCCAGCAGGATCGTGACGATGTTCATCAACTCGTTCTGGGCGCCCTGAGCCAGGCGCTTGACCACGCCGGACTCGCGGAACAGGTTGCCCACCATGAACAGCCCCATCAGCGGCGTGGCCTTGGGCACCAGCAGGCAGATGATGAAGACGCACACCAGCGGGAAGAGGATCTTCTCGGTCTTGGACACCGGCCGCAGCTGCTTCATCACGATCTCCCGCTCCTTCTGGGTCGTGAAGAGGCGGGCGATGGGGGGGATGATGATGGGGACCAGCGCCATGTAGGAGTATGCCGATACCGCCGTGGCCCCCAGCAGGTGGGGCGCCAGGTTATTGGTGACGAAGATCGTGGTGGGACCGTCGGCCCCACCGATGATACCGATGGAGGCTGCCTCGGGGAGGGTGAATCCCAGCGCGATGGCGCCGAAGAAGGCCACGTAGACCCCGAACTGGGCTCCCGCCCCCAGCAGCAAGGTCTTGGGATTGGCGATGACCGGCGCGAAGTCGGTCATGGCGCCCAGACCCAGGAAGATCAGCGGCGGGAGTACCTCGTACTGGATCCCGTAGTAGAAGATACGCAGCAGCCCATGCTCATCGGTCATGTCCGCCAGCGGGAAGTTCACCAGCAGCACGCCGAAGCCGATGGGCAACAACAGGTAGGGTTCGTATTCTTTCTTGACCGCCAGGTAGATGAGAGCGAGCCCCAGGACCCACATCACCCCTTGGCCCGGGGTGACATGTGCGATGCCGGTCTCGGCGATCGCCTGGTAGAGCAAATCCATGGGGCGCCCCTAACAGCGGGCGATCATCCTGACGCTAGTCGATGACGCAGAAGACAGCCTCGGCTTCTACCATCTCATCGACCGAAGCCTTGATCTCCTTGACCGTGCCGCCGGCGGTGGCCGCCAGGGGCATCTCGATCTTCATCGCTTCGAAGACGGCCAGGGTGTCGTTTTCGTCCACCTGGTCACCGACGCTGACGTCAATGGAAACGACCTTTCCCGGCATCGGGAAGACAACTTCGTGGGCCATGGGAATCTCCAATTTCTACGCCCTCGTGGGGCGGTGTTTTTTCTAAGAAACTTTCTTGTCGCTGGCCGAAGGGCTGAGCCGGCGCACCATCGCACCGTACGCCAGCGTGCAAACGTAGAGCAAGGTGAGCACCACGAACACACCTGCAAAGCCGATCAGGCTCACCCGTGCAGCGCCGGACCAATCGGCCGCGAGGGGCGCTGCGATGGCGACGGCCGGTATCATCAGCCCAGGTAACCCCCGGAGATGATCATCTTCTGGATGTTGGAGGTCCCCTCCACCACCAGGAACGAACGGGCATCCCGCAGCAGGCGCTCGGCCGGGTACTCGGTGGAGAACCCGTAGGAGCCGAAGATCTTCATGGCCATGTGGGCCGCCTCGTTGGCGGTCTCGGAGGCGTAGTACTTGGCCGTGGAGACGGACAGGGTGTTCCGCACGTTGGGGTCCTGGTCCTTCTCCCAGGCCGCCTTGTGCACCAGCAGGCGGGCGGCCTGGTGGTGGACGTACATCTCGGCGATGTCGGCGCGGATCATCTGGTAGTCGGAGATCGGCTTGCCGAACTGGGTGCGCTCCTTGGCGTAGTTGGCGGCCTCCTCGAGGGCGGCGCGGCCCACACCCACGGCGCGGCAGGCGCAGCTGAGGCGCGTGTTGTCCAGCATGGTCATGCAGATCTTGAACCCGCCGTTGAGCTCGCCGAGGATCTGGTCCTTGTGGATGCGGGCATCCTGGAAGTAGATCTCGCCGGTGGGGGAGCAGTACAGCCCCAGCTTGGTCTCGATGGCCTGGGTGGTGACCCCCACGGTCTCCTTCATGTCCACCAGGAAGCAGGTCATGCCCTTGTGCTTCTTCTCTGGCGCGGTCATGGCGTAGACCAGGGCCACGTCGGCCACGTGGGCGTTGGAGATCCAGGTCTTGGAGCCGTTGAGCACGAAGTAGTCGCCGTCCTCCTTGGCGGTGGTCTTCATCGACACCACGTCGGAGCCGGAGTTGGGCTCGGTGATGGCGAAGGCGCCGAGCTTCTCGGCGGAGACCAGGGCGGGCACGTACTTCTGCTTCTGTTCTTCATTGCCCCAGCGGACGATGGAGCGGGCCGGGCCCTGGGTCTGCATGTTGAACGGCAGGCCCCACGACGGGCTGACCCGAGCGATCTCCTCGGTGAGCAGCATGGCGGTGAGCATGCCGTCCTCGAGCCCCAGGCCGCCGTATTCCTCGGGGATGACGCAGCCGAAGAAACCCAGCTCGGCCATCTGCTGGAGGATCTCGCGACGGAAGTGATGGTTCTTCTCGTCTTCCTCGATGGTGGGGGCGATGGTCTCCTCGGCGAAGCGCTTCGCCATGTCACGCATCATGATTTGATCTTCGGTCAGACTGAATTCCATGGAACCCTCCTACGGAGAGATGGTTGAGCGGAGTGAGTTGGGCCATTCCTACCGGCCGTTCGGTCGGTTGTCAACGCGCTCTGGCCCGTGCGGCGCGTACGTGATACGCAGGGGGACATGCGAACCACCATCTGGATGCGGATGCGGCCCCTCCCAATGTTCCTCGTTTTGGCCCAGCTGGCCGCGCCGCCGGCGGCGTCTGCCAGCGACATCGAGGGGGAAACAGCGGACCCGCTGGCGCGGATCCTCGAGGACCTGGAACTACCGGTCGACGAACTTGGCGTGCACCCCAAGGCCTACCACGCCCGGTTCCCGATGCCGGACGAGATGCCCTACACGCTGCCGTTCTTCGAGGACCTGTGGGCCGAACCGCTGCAGACCTACGCCTGGTCCGCGGCGCTGGCCAGCTATGCCAAGCCCTATGTGGAGCCGGCCTACCTTGACGGCGTGGGGGCCTCCTGGCCCGCGGATCTCGTCGCCGCTGAGGAGCCGCGCCCAGACGCCGCGCACCATTTGTTGTTCCACCTGGGTGTGAGCCGGCTGACCTCCCGTTTCCGGGATTACTCGGTGAATATGACGGCCCGCGAATTCGGGGAGAACCCCCTTGCAGAGGCCGCCGGCCAGCTCCGTGAAGGGCGGGGCGTCGGTGCGACTCACGTCACCTTCGGCCGCGACGCCGATTTCCCGCGGCCAGCGGACCAGGAGGCCGAGGCCGCCGCAGGGGTCGATGCCGAATTGCAGCGGATCGTGGCCACGGCGATCCTGGACATGGCGGAAGCCCGCCGCTGGATCGACGCCGCCTTCCGCAACGTGGAATGGGAGGATCGCATCGCCGTGTGGCGCATCCTCGATCTGGGGGAGATGCAGCTGGACGCCCTGCGCTACGACCCCTGCGTGGATGACGTGATGCGCGATCTGGATCGGGAGAGCCTGCTCTACGGGGCGATGAAAGGGGCGCGGGCCACCGAAGAATTGAGGGCCCGCCTGCGGGTCTGGCTCCGGGATCATCAGGGCCCGACCCGCGCTATCCGTTACGAACAGATGACCCCGTATGGCCGTGTGATCCTGGCGGGGGCCGGCAAGGACACCCACACCTGCTCTGACTGCATGCTGCTGGTGGATCTGGGCGGCAACGACGTCTACGAGATGCCGGCCGGGGCGACGCCGGACCCGGACATCCCCCTGGCGGTCCTGGTGGACATGGCGGGGAACGACGAATACCGGCCGGCGCCGTTCGGGCTCCCGACCCAGGGGGCGGGGGTGCTGGGTGTGGGCATCCTGTGGGACGTGGAAGGGCGGGACCGCTACCGGGCCGCCGGGTCCCTGTCCCAGGGCCTGGCGCAGGTGGGGGTCGGGCTGCTGATGGACGAGGCCGGCGACGACCATTATCAGGCAACGACCACCGCCCAGGGAGCGGCGTTCTTCGGGGTCGGCATGCTGGTGGATGTGCGGGGGAGCGACGAGTACCGGTGCAACGGCGAATGCCAGGGGTTCGGGGGGTCTGGCGGTGTGGGAGTGCTGCTGGATGGCCGGGGGGACGACCTGTATCAAGCCGAGGTGATGCCGGGCAAGGTCTACCGGCCGGACTATCACGCTTCCATGGAGCGCAACATCACCTCGGCCCAGGGGGTCGGGCTCGGTCGGCGCGGCGACGGGAGCGATGGCCACAGCTGGGCCGGCGGGCTCGGGGCGCTGGTGGACCTGGACGGCTCGGATCGATACGAGGCCGGCACGTTCTCCCAGGGATGCGGGTACTGGTTCGGTACGGGCGTGTTGTACGAGGGGGGTGGGGACGACGTCTACGAGTCGGTGAACTTCTCCCACGGCTCGGGGGCCCACTTCTGCATCGGCGCGGTCGTGGACGAGGCCGGCGACGATGAACACAAGGCGATCCACACGGGCACCTGCGCGCTGGGATTCGGCTGGGACTACACCAATGCGCTGATGTTCGACCGGGAGGGCAACGACACCTATGTCGGGCACGAAGCCGTGCTGGGCGTGGCCAACGGCCGCTCCAACGCATTTGCCGTCGATCTGCAAGGCGACGACCGGTACGAGCTCAGCGGCACCGGCGAGGCCTATGGCGTGGCCGGTACGATGAACTCCATCGAGGCCATCGATCCGGCCCGGCCGTACTTCCACGACGGGACGTCGCTGGGACTGTTCTTGGAGGTGGGCGGAGCCGATATCTACCGGCGGGGCGAGGCGACCGATCCCCTGGCGGCCGATGGGTTCTACAATAGGCAGCCACCGGAGGGAGATCCGGCGCTGGAGCTGAGCAATTATGGAGTCGGGCTGGATGTCGCCGAGGGAACGGTGGAGGTCCTGAAGCCGCTGGAGGAAAGATGAAACTGAATCGCAGGCAGAGTCTGGGGCTGGGAGCGCTCGGACTGGCCGGGGCGCTCTCCTGGAGGCGCTTGGCCCTCGGCAAACGGAACAAGGGGCAGGCGCCGGTGGCCGAAGATCCCGAGCCGGCACCGCTTGTGCGCCGCACGGGCAAGCCGCTGGTGATCAGCACCTGGGAACACGGGCTGGCGGCCAATGTCGCGGCGATGTCGGTGCTGGCCAGCGAGGGTTCGGCCCTGGACGCCGTCGAGTCGGGGGTCCAGGTCTCGGAGAGTGATCCGGAGTGCACCTCCGTCGGTCTGGGCGGGCTACCCAACGCCGAGGGCGTGGTGCAGCTGGATGCCCACATCATGGATGGCCCCACCGCGCGCAGCGGTGCCGTGGCCTGCCTGGAGGGGATCGAGAATCCCATCCGCGTGGCCCGCCGGGTGATGGAGCAGACCCGCCACGTGCTGCTGGTGGGCCAGGACGCCAAACGCTTTGCCCTGGAGCAGGGGTTCGAGGAGCGGGATCTGCTGACGGACAAGGCTCGCCAGAAGTGGGAGGAGTGGAAGGCGGAGCAGTCCTCCCAGCAGCAGGGCACCGAACACGACCACGACACCATCGCGTTGTTGGCGCTGGACGCCGCGGGCCACCTGGCCACGGCGTGCACGACCTCCGGCCTGGCCTGGAAGCTCCCGGGGCGGGTAGGGGATTCGCCTATCCCCGGCGCCGGCACCTTCGTGGACGAGGAGGTGGGCGCGGCGGGCTCCACCGGGGTCGGCGAGGAGGTGTTGCAGACCTGTGGTTCGTTCTTGGTGGTCGAGAACATGCGCCGGGGGATGGACCCCACGGCGGCCTGCGCCGACGCCGTCGACCGCATCTTGCACAAACACCCGCAGGCGTCGGTACACCAGGTGGCCTATATGGCGATGCGTACGGATGGCGCGGTTGGTGCGTTTGCCATCCGCGAGGGGTTCCAGTACGCCCTGCACGATGGGGAGACCAATCAGTTGATCGACGTGCCGTTCCGTTTCGAAGACAAGGGTTAGAAGATGCGCAAAGATTCGGGAGTCAAGTACCTGTTTGCTGGGCTGTTGCTGGTCATCGGCCTGGTGATGATCGTGATGTTCTTCAAGTCGTTCTCCCTGTGGGTCCGCTACCACGAACCCAAGCTGGTGAGCATCGAGAAGGTGGCCTTGGACCGGGTGCCCCTGGGCGCCCGCGTGCGGGTGGAGGGGATCGTCGATCCCCGGCACACCTACCGGGTCAAGGAGCCCGGTGGCGAGGGCATGCTGGAGATCGGCCTGCTGCTGGACGACGACAAGCCCATGCGTCAGTGGCTGGACGCCATCGAGCGGGACACCAAGGCGTTCAACAACCACCTGCCACCGGCGATGAACGACGAGCTTAAAAAACGGGGTATCAAGGAATACCTGGAGAGCGTCGACAACTACGATGCCCGCTGGAACAAGCTCGCCAACCAGCTCAATACCACCATCCGGGACGCCTGGCCCAACTACGCGGTCGGCTTCGCGACGTCCTACGAAGGGGATGACCCCGGGTTCTACCGCCGCAACTACCCGGAGCGGAACTGGGTGCTGGAGGGCTACCACCCAGCCGGCGGCCCCAAGGAGCGCCCAGAGTGGCCCGAGGACATCGAACTCAGCAATCCCATCAAGGCCAGCGAGCTTCCCAAGCTCCGCGAGTATCTCGATGGTGAGGTCTCCTACTACAAGGGGTCGGCCGAGATGGTCAAGGCGGAGCTGGCGGCATTCAAACCGTCGGAGAGTTTCGGCCGGCACACCACCGTCGTGGGGATCGTGCGTCCCTTGCCCCGGGAGGTGTACGACAGTTACGAGGCCCTCGATGACCTGGCCGAAGACGCCTACTTCTACATCGACCAAGGGGGGGAGCTGGACAAGACCGGCATCATCGTCGTGCCCATCGGCATCTTCCTCGTCCTGCTGACCCTGGGCCTGATGGCCATCTGGGCCATCAGCGGCCGCAACAAGTACGCCGGCCTGTCGCTGGATGGTGAGTAACGAACCTACGGCTCCAAACCCTGCTCCAATATCCCGTCCGTACTGTCCTTGAGGAGCTGACTGGCTCGGAAACTCGTGCGGGCCTGGATGTCCTCGTCCATCGCATCGGGCGGCGTCGCCGCATACCCCACCAGCCGGACGTCCCCCTCGTCGGTGGAGCTGTTGGAGGCCCAGATGGAGATGCCGGCGCCATCGCCGAAGCCGAGGGCGTCCGTGTCCTCGAGCTGGCCCCGGATGCCCTCGATCCAGTCGCTTCCCTCCGCGTGGGAGCGGATCACCGCCACGCAGGGGAACTCCTCGCAGTCGAACTCCATGAGCTCCAGATCCTTGCTCTCGGCCAGCACCTTTTCGAGGGCGGATTCCATGCCTTCGGGCTGGAAAGCGGCTGGGACGTCGTCCGGCCAGGGCTGGGGTGTGCCCTCGTAATGGCCCAGCTGGCCCCGCGCCAGGGTGGCCTCCATCCGCAGCTGATCGAGTTCCTCCTCCAGCCGCGCGATCTTCTCGGTCAGCGCGGTGCCTTCCCCCGGGGATCGGGTCGCCGCCCGCGCCTCTGATCGTCGGCCGAGCAGGCCGGCGCCACGCTCCGGGCTCCCCACGGTCCTGGTCTCGCCCGCGGTGAGGATCTCGGGGTTCTCTCCCCCGGTGTCCAGCAGGGCGCTCCCTTCGTACACGGCCACGGTCACGGCGGCGCCGGCGACGGCGGCGAGGATGGTGTTCCTGTCCAGCATGGTGTCCTCCTGTGGAGGTACACGTTCGGTGGATCGAGCCGGTTCCACGGTGATCCGAGCCATCCCGTCCACTCGGACCGGCACGTCGGCCGCGAGCACCATGATCTGGCCGTCCACGACTTGGCTGCCGCGGGTGAGGATCAGCTCGGGCGGCGGGCTCGGCCACAGGACGAACAGGACCAGCGCGGCGGCCGCCGCAGCAGGCAACCAGCGCAGGACGATGGACCCACGGACGGACCGAGCGCCGCCCTCGCCCTCACGGGGGGATGGACGATGGGGTTCTTCCCCGTCGATGACCCGCCGGTTCAGCTCCGCGGGCGGGGATTCCAGGGGCAGGCCATCGAGGGCCGCGCCCATCGATTGCATCGATCGCCAGGCCCGGGCCAGCTCCTCGTCGGTGGCGATCCGCGCCCGGAGTTCGGCCGCCCGGGACTCGGGCAGATCGCCATCCAGCAGTCGGGAGAGTTCTTCGTGGGTTTCACGGTCCATACGTCTCCCTCAGTCGCATCGCCAGGGTTGCCCGCCCCCGGTGCAGCCGCGATTTGATGGTGCCGGTGGCCACTCCCTCTTGCAGGGCGATGACCTCCAGCGGCAGGCCATGCAGGTGGTGCAGGACCACCACCGTGCGTTGGTGTTCGGGGAGCCCCTGGATGGCCTCGTCGAGCCGGGCGTTGCGGCTGGCGCGGTCCAGTTGCTCGTCGGCCGGGGTGGCGTCCGACGCGTTCTCGAAGGGGATGACGCTCGCCTGGCCGAGGGGTTGCCTACGTTTCCGGCGCCGATGCCGATCCACCAGGTGCCGGTGTGCCACCGTGGCGATCCACGTGCGTATGCTGGCCGGCCCGGCGGGATCGAAGCGGGGGATCCCGCGTAGGATCTTCTCCCAGATCTCCTGATAAGCGTCGTCGGGATTGGGGTCGATCCTGCGGGCGATGGACCACACGGTGGGCCCGCACAGGCGGACCAGCTCTTCCCGAGCCGGCTGGTCACCGGACACGGCGCGGTCCAGCAGCTCACGCGGCGCGTGGAATCGGCCGGTACGTCTGGCGGAAGTCTGCAACGTCACCTCTCCTCGACAAGGTACACGCTGGCCGGGAGCCGCGGGTTCCCTCTGTCGCGACACGGCAGCGTGCCGGCCAGATACTCGTGGCGTATTGGTTGCTGTGATGGTGCGGATCGGGTAGCCATGGAGCACAGGAGTCATTCCACCATGGACGCAGACAGGAACACGAAGGAACAGACAGCCAAGCTGCGCAGGTTCCGCTGGGTGGTCCTGGTGGCGCTGGGCGGCATCGTCTGTTTCCGTCCCTGGGACACGCTAGCGCCGTTGTGGGGTTGTGCGCTGGGGGTCTACCTCGCATCGATGGTGGGCGATGCACCCCCTGTCGCACCCAGCGCGACCACGGCCAAGCAACGGATTCGCGCGGGGATCGCCCCATTGGTGATTGGGCTCGCCCTGTCGCTGGTCGTCCCGATGGTTGGTCTGGTGCGGGCCGAGTTGCTGAGCGTTGATTGTATCGACGAACGCATCCGCAGCGAGTTGACGTTCGAGGTCTACCTGCTGCGGCAGAACGGCCGGCTGATCAACAACTCCAACGCGACCCGCTGGTACCGGCTCTATGAATCCGTGCTGGAGAACGAGCTGATGCTCGAGGGCTATGACGGCCGGGACCTGTGCATCGCCAACCCCTCTTGCCCGACGACGGAAAACCAGGGGCTGGCGTACCTGCCCAGCGGCGATTTCCTGAGCCTCTACCGCAAACAGCTCCGTGGACGGTGGCTGCGTGCGGGGATGCTGGCCGCGCTATGGTTCCTCGTCACCGCGCCGTTCTTCCTGGCGGGCCGGCAGAGACAGGAGTGGGCAGTATACGCCGCACTCTACGCGGCAGCGGGCATCACCGTGACCGCGACGATCATGCTGGGCTTGCTTCCCGTGTGGAACACGGCCTTCGCGGCGCTCTCGCCGTGGTTGTTGCTCCCTGCCCTGGTGGTCAACAGTGGGCTGGTGTTGTGGGTGATGGGCCGGCCGCGGGGACCGGCTAGATCCGGCGGTGAATAGTCACGCAGCTGCCTTGCCGGCATTCAGCGGTGTAGTCGTCGTGGGGGTCGCATTCCTCATCCTCACAGTCCACGGGTGATACCCGTACGGCGCAGTCCCTGTCTTCCCAGCTCATCCGGTTGCGCATGTCGGCGTCGAGGTTGATGGGGGCGCCGGGCTCGCAGCAGGTGTTGGTCGGATAGCAGTCCTCCTGGACCAGCACCTCTTCGGGGTAAGCGGACAGCTTGCAGTCCACATCCTCTTCGCAGATGCAATCCTGCTCGTCGGCCTCGCAGGAGGCATAAACCGTGCACCCGGAGATCTGGGCGGTGATGGCGAACAACCACACGAGGATATGGATCGGCAACGTCAGACGCTTGGGCATGGGCGAGCTCTCCTGAACAGCGCGGTTGTATCACGTGGCCATTATTTTAGAAGGGGGGTAGACGGTTAGCGCCTCCACCCCCTACATGTTGTGGTCACCACTC
>CAZDDH010000025.1:0-48053 GCA_964504165.1 uncultured Rickettsiales bacterium
GACGACGACGACGCCACGGGCGACGACGACGACGCCACGGGCGACGACGACGACGCCACGGGCGACGACGACGACACGGCCGGCGACGACGACGACACGGCCGGCGACGACGACGACACGGCCGGCGATGACGACGACACGGCCGGCGACGACGACGACACGGCCGGCACCGACGCCGACGGCGACGGCTACACCGATGACGTCGACTGCAACGACAACGACGCCACGATCCATCCGGATGCCGACGAGGCCTGCGACGGGATCGACACGGACTGCGATGGCACGCCGGGCGCCGATGAGGTGGATGGCGACGGGGACACCTACATGGTCTCCGACGGCGACTGTGATGACGCGGACGCGGATATCAACCCGGGCGCAGCGGAGGTCTGCAACGGCCTCGACGACGACTGTGACGGCGCACCAGCGGCCGACGAGGCCGACGCCGACGCGGACGGTTCCATGGTCTGTGACGGCGACTGCGATGACGCGGACGCCTCCGTCTACCCCGGCGCCACCGAGCTGTGCAACGGCCTGGACGACGATTGCGACGGTGCCCCCGGCGTCGACGAAGTCGATCAGGACCAGGACACCTACTGGGCCTGCGACGGCGACTGCGATGATGCCGACGCGGCGGTCCATCCCGGCGCCGCTGACGACTGCGACGGCCTCGACAACGACTGCGACGGTCTGGTCGACGGCGGCACTCCCGCCTTCGACGACGAGGACAACGGCGCGATCCCAGATGCCTCGACGGCCTATTTCTACGTGGACATCACGGGCCCCGCGCGCATCGACGATATCGACGTCTTGCTGGATGTCACTCACACCTACAATGCGGATCTGGAGTTCTACCTGACGAGCCCGACGGGCACGACGGTGGAGCTGTTCACCAGCATCGGTGGTTCGGGTGACAATTTCTGGGCCACGCGGCTCGACGACGAGGCGGCCGATGCCATCGCCGATTTCGATGACTCCGCCTACGCCCCCTTCACCGGCAGCTGGCAGCCCGAAGGATCCCTGGCGGATTTCGACGGTGAGGACCCCACGGGGACCTGGGAGCTGCAGGTCAACGACATCTACGGCGCCGATACGGGCACCCTCGACGACTGGTCGCTGATCATCACCAGCAGCCTGTGCGATGTGGCGACCACCGCTTCGTTCACGGACTACGTCAGCACGTACGTCCATGGCTTCGTCGACGGCCAGGGCGCTGTCGTGGACCTGGATGTGCTGCTCGACATCACCCACACGTGGGACAGCGACCTCGAGGTCTACCTGACGAGCCCGCAGGGCACGACGGTGGAACTGTTCTCCGGCGTGGGTGGCTCCGGTGACAATTTCACGGCCACGCTACTGGACGACGAGGCCACCGACGCCATCGTCGATGGCACCGCGCCGTTTACCGGCAGCTGGCAGCCGGAGGGTCAACTCTCCGATTTCGACGGTGAAGATCCATACGGGTATTGGCAGCTCGAGGTGTACGACAGCGCCGGCGGCGACACGGGCACCCTCGACGGCTGGAGCCTGATCTTCAACTAGAGCGTCGAGCCGGCTTCATACCCACCGACTTACACAGCTCTTACAAACGCCTTCAGTCGTATTTCCGACGCCATTCCAAGGTGTTACGGTCCTCACACGTCACGAGCTACCGCGGGGCTCGATGACGGCCAGTTTGCCTGATCAAAAACGATATACACCGCCGGTGATCGCCGGCGGCCGGCGCCGGGGTGCGCCATGGAGGACTGTCATGTGGAACGGTAGCTTGAACTGGATCCTGGGATGTCTGGTGTTCGTATTCGGTTTGTGCTCGACGGCGACCGCCTGGGATGGAGACGACTGCCCAGTGCCGTACGCCTACTATGATTGTGAGGTGGATAACTCGGACGTCTGCTGGAACACCCAATACGGTCAGATCGTCTGCACCGGCAGCGCGAACAACGACTATTTCAAAGCGGCGACCTACCCGGTCAACGGAGGCGACGACAAGGCCTTCGTCTGGGGCATTGACAAAACCGATGGATACTACGGGTTCTTCTGCTGCAATTCCGACGATCTAGACCTCGGTGATCTGTACATCTTCGCCGGCAACAAGAATGACACGGTGGACCTGAACTATTGGTCCAATGACATCACCGTGTACCCGTGGGAGGAGGACGCCTTCATCTTCGGGCAGATCGGCCCCGACGAGCTCTACGGGCCAGAAGAAGACACCGGCTTCACCGTCCGCCTCTACGGGGGCGAAGACGACGACAGGCTTTACGGTGGCGACGGCGTCGAGCATCTGTATGGAGGCAACGGGGATGATTTCATCTGGGGCGGTGACGGAGAGGATTACCTACACGGTCAGAACGACGACGACCAGCTCTGCGGTGGCCCAGGTGTCTCCCACGTGGACGGCGGCTTCGGCAACAACAACTGCCAGGACCAAAACGACATCAAGAGCAACTGCCCGGTGAACGCCATCCAGCTTCCCGATGGCTGGTGCCCCTGGCTCTGATGGTGGGGTTCAGGCGTCCTGCGCCAGCTGGTACACAACCCGCAGCTCCGCCGTCTCCGGCGGCATGGTATCCACCGTGAACAGCAAGCTGTTGCTCACCCGGTCGTACACGAAGGCATAGGACTGCTGATAGGTGGGGTCCTCGTGGATCTGCACCTCGGACTCGGGCCCGTCCCCGTCCACATCCAAATAGACCTCCAGCGTGCCTTCCAGCGGAACGTGGCTGAGGTTGAACGCGGTGCGCATGCCCGCCGCTGCAAGCCCGATCTCGATCATCACCTCGGACCAGTCGTGCTCGCAGATGCTGAAGAAGGTGGAATGGTTCGGCCCCAGGTAATCCACCACGTCCAGGTAGCCGAGCCCGGGTTCGGCGCTGCCCCAGCCGCTGGAGCAGCCGGTCTGGGCGTCCCCC
Source organism: uncultured Rickettsiales bacterium (assembly GCA_964504165.1). Classification (GTDB taxonomy): domain Bacteria; phylum Myxococcota_A; class UBA796; order UBA9615; family CAYRNR01; genus CAZDDH01. Next base: position 2,910 of record CAZDDH010000025.1, read on the forward strand.
ACGATGGCCGCAAAGTAGACCAGATCCGTCGTGTGGCTCCCCTTGAATGAGGTGAACCAGGGACCGTACTCGGCGTGGCCGATGAACGCCTCGGGGGTCGGGCAGTCCGCGGTCTGCAGGGAGCCGTCGTCCTCATCGCTGACGATGACCACGGACAGCAGGGCGTCCTCGCGGTAGAAATCGGTGTTGTAGGTGTCCGAGTGGCCCTCAGGGGAGGGGGTGACGGCACGATAACTAGCCTCCAGTCCCACCTCGCAGGTGCCCTCCGGGTTGATCTGGATGCTGTTGACGGCCTGCATGAAGTGGGCCTCGGCGTCCGCCGCCATCGAGGGGTCGATGTAGGTGGGTGATCCCAGCAGCGTCCCGATGGGGGGATCCTCCGGGTCATCCAGCGTGACCACGCCGATGTGGTAGTCCAGCGCAGTGCCCACGAGGAACTGGATGAAGTAGGTGAAGTTGTCGATCAGCGCCTGCTGCTCATCGTACATGGACGTGGAGTTGTCCACGACGAACAGGATGTCGCTGGCCTCCGCCGTACGCTGGATGAAGACGTCCTCCTGGAAGGTCTCCCCAAGTTCGTCCGGCTGGTTGGCCGGATCCCAGTCGCCCGGGCCCGCCAGGTCGTAGTCCACGCAGCTGATGGCGGCGCTCAACAGCGCCACGACGATCACCAATCCGAGCCTCGTCCATTTCTTCATGACACCTCTCGTAGCCTCCTCTCCCATTTACAATCCTTTGACATTTAGATGCGCGGATGCAAGCGCTATCTGGAAGAAAGGGAACACTCGTGGTCGGCCGGCGGCTCGCGGACCACGGCGCGGCCGTTCTCCCATACCACGGGAACGTTGGCCCAGACGTCGCGGACCAGCTCACAGGGCTCGCTGTAGAAGTCCTCGAGGTCCCACACCAGGAACTGCCCCAGCTCCGTTGCGGCGAACAGCTGATGGTCTTCCAGCAGCATGCCGGTGACCTTGCCGTGGAGATCGGCCTTGAGCAGCCGGCTGCCATCCTCCAGGTCCCAGATCCCCACCATCCCGCTGGCAAAACCGACGATCAGGGTCTGCTCCGGCCCCCGGAGGATCCGCTGGACCGCGCTGGAGGGGACCTGTTCGAAGGAGTGGCGTGGCGCGGTGGACGCGGAGCCGGTGGGGAGCAGCTCGAGGTTGCCGTTGCCGAATCCCAGCACCAGCCATTCCTCGGCCGCATGAGAGATGGCCGTCACGCCCGCGGGTGCAGCGAGGCGCCGTCCCGGTGCGCCCGTTGCGTCAAAGGTGATGATCTCGGAACCGGCGGCCACCAGCAGCTGCTCCCCATCCACGCTCACGGCGGTCACCGCGCCCGTGGTCGACAGCACCACCTCGCTACCGTCCCGGGGGTAGAGCAGGACCCGGTCGTCCCCCCCTTCTGTCCCGTCCACGCGGGCCACGCAAGCGTCGGGCAGGGCGGCCACCTGCTGCAGGCCCGGGATGGCCCGTTCGGTAAGGCGTTCGTCCCCCTCCATGTCCCAGACCTCCAGCCGGCCATCGTGGGCCGACAGGCAAAGGGTCCGGCCGCCGCCGATGGCCGCCCGGGCCGCGCGCTTCTCCACCGCCAGCTGCCACGCCGTCACCGGGCTCGACGGCAGCCCAGAGCCGTCCGGGTTCGTCCATCCCCGGTGGGAAAACAGCCGCGGTGGCGAGCCCATCAGCAATGGAGCACGCCAGTGCAGGCGGGCCGTTTCCGTGTCCCAGGCCCGCACCGAACCGTCGTCCCCCGCGCTGAAGACGATCTCCCCCGAGGGGCTGAAGATCATCGAGTTGACCTCGCCGGTGTGGCCGGGGAGGTTCATCGATTCGCCGCTGTCCAGGTCTAAGAGCAGGGCAGATCCATCGGTCACCGGGATCCCCAGCCGCTGCCCGTCGGGAGAAAACGCCAGCCAGTAGACCCAGCCATCGAAGGGGCCAAGCTCCTTCGTCTGCGTCCCCATGGCCACGTCCCACAGCCGGACGCTCCCATCCGCGGCTCCCGAGGCGATGGTCTCACCGTCCGGGCTGAAGGTCGCGCCGACGACCCCGCGGGTGTGCCCGGCGAGGGCATGGACCCGCGACCGGCTGGCCACATCCCAGAGATTGACCATGTTGTCGAACCCGGCGGAAACGAGCCGCCGCCCATCCGGGCTGAACTCCACCCCCAGGATGCCCTTGCCGTGCCGGCCGGCTTCACCCATCGACTGGCCCGTCTCCACATCCCATAGGCGGAGCGTCTTGTCGCTGCCCCCCGACACCACCAGCCGGCCGTCCGGGCTGAAATCCACACAGTAGACGATGGAGGTATGGCGGCCGAGGATCTGCCGTTCCAACCCGGTGGCCGCATCCCACAGCCGGACGCTCTTGTCGGTGCTGGCCGTGGCGAGCAGCGTCCCGTCCGGGCTGAAGCTCACGTCGTTGACGCTCCCGGTGTGCCCCTCGAGGACGGCGATCACCTGCCCGCTGGCCAGGTCCCAGAGCCTGACGGTCAAATCCCTGCTGGCCGTGGCCAGGGTCGCGCCGTCGGGGCTGAGGCTCATCCCGTGCACGCCGTCCGTGTGGCCGCCAACGACCGGCTCGCGTCCCCCCGAGCCCATGTTCCACAGGCGGAGTTCCTGGTTCATGCCCACGGAGGCGAGGTGCCTGCCGTCGGGGCTGAACTGCACGTCCTGGACGCTGGCCGTATGCCCCTCGAGGACGGCGACGCTCTGCCCGGTGGCCACATCCCACAGCCGGACGCTCTTGTCGATGGCGCCGGAGGCCAGCAGCGCACCGTCCGGGCTGAAGGCCACCCGGTAGACCCCTGCGGTGTGCCCGACCAGCACCGCCTTGGGTTCCCAGGTGGCGACCTCCCACAGCCGGACGGTGTGGTCGGTGCTGGCGGTAGCCAGCGTTACCCCGTCCGGGCTGAAGCTGACTCCCAGCTGCGGATTCTGGTGGCCGTGCAGCACCCGTTCCTTGGCCCGCGTGGAGAGGTCCCAGATGTGGGTCCCGTCCCCGGTGCTGACGGCCAGCCACTTCCCGTCGGGGCTGAACCTCACGGTCGTCCCCTGCGGGGGCACTTCGGGCAACTCCAGGGGGGCGTACCCGGCGGTGACGTCCATGAGGTAGGCGCCGATCTTGGGGCCGGAACAGGCAAGCTGCTCGCCGTCCGGGCTGTACTGCAAGCTCTTGATCGACGAGACGGTGCCGTCCACGGCGTGGATCGATTCCCCGCTGGCCAGATCCCAGATGAGAATCTGCCCCCCCGTATCTCCCGACGCCAGCTGCTGGCCATCGGGGGTGAACGCCACGGATCTAACCGAGGCCTGGTGCCCGCGCAGAGCGCGTACGGCACGGGTCTTCACGTCCAGCAGGTAGACGGTCCCATCCCTGCTGGCGACAGCCAGCGTGGCCCCATCGGGGGAGAACGCGGCGGACCTCAGATTGGCACCGAAGTGCTTGCTCCACATCAGCGGGTCGTCCCGGAGCTGCCACCACAGCGCCCGCGCCGCCGGCGAGACGTCGGTCTCCAGTGCCATGCGCAGCTTGGCGCGGGCCTCGTACACCTCGCCGTTGCCCAGCGCGGCCCGCGCCCCCTCCCGTAGCGCTTCGGCCCGCTGCTGCTGGGCCATGTTGCGCTGCTCGTCCGCCGCCAGCTTCTGGAACGCCAGCACCAGCGCGATCACCACCAGCGCCGCGATGGCCACGCCGACGAGCCCCCGCACGCGCAACAGCTGTTGTTTCTCCCGGTTCGTCGCCGCCTCGAGGAACTGGGTCACCCCCGCCGGGATCGGCGTCGTGCACCGTTCCAGCGTGTGGCGAGCCTCGTGCAGGGCGTCCCCTTCCCACAGCTCCGACTGGCGACGCCCCCGGGCGTCCCACAGCCTGGCCGCCTGGCCAACCTCCGCCAGGAAGGACAGCTCCTCCTTGCCCTCCTCGATCCAGCGGGCGAGCCGCCGCCAGGTGACCGTCAGCGACTCGTGGACGATCTCCACGTCCCCTTCCCCCTCCACCTCCTCGGATTGCCGGCCGGTGATGAGCCGGGCCGAGGTCAGCTTGCGCAGGACGTCCTCGGCCCGGGACTCCAGCCCCTCCAGCACCGCCGATCGGCTCAGCACCCGGCGGGTCCCTTCTCCGGTGACCAGCCGCAACAGCATCGTGCGGGCCAGGTTCACATCCCCGGCGGAGAGCCCGGCCAGCACACCGTCCGCGTGCTGGGCCAGGGCCCCGGCCACACCGCCCATGGACTCGTACACCGAGCGCAGCAACAGGCGCCGCTTGCGGTCCCGGCCGTCCCACAGCATCTGGCCAGCGAACTGCAACAGCGGCAGGCAGGAGGTCTCGCCCTGGACCTCCTCGACCATCTCGTCCACCAGCGCCGGGTCGTCGAACTCGTACCCTAGCGCCTCGACGGGTCGCGCCATGATCTCGTGCAGCGCCGTGGGCCCCGGGTTACGCAGCACGTTGATATGGCTCAGCGCCTCGCGGACGCCGACGCCCTCGGCCAGCCGGCTGAGGAACTCCTCGCGCAGGGTGAAGACCACCCGCACCGGCAGCTGGGCGTCGTCCGCCGCAGCGCAGATGGCCTGCATGAAGGCCTTCCGCACCGCTGGCTTGGGGACCAGTGTCTGCAGCTCCTCGAGCTGGTCCACGAAAAGCAGGACCGTGGCGTTGCGCTTGGCCGCCAGCTTGGAGAGCTCCAGGTTGAGCATCGGTGGCGAGCTGGTGAGACGCCGGGCCAGGCGGTCCATCTTCTTGGAGGTGGTGAGCTGGCCCGGATCGACCACGGTATCCCACGGATTCCCCGTCACCGCGAAGAGATCCGCGCTCAGCTGCCCGTCGTCGTTCTCCTGGGCCGCGACGATCCGCATGGCCAGCACCCGGAACGGATCGGCCCCGGGACGCATCGTCAGCGCCAAGGTGGGCCCATGTTCCCGCAGGCGGGGGATCACACCGGCCATCACGAACGAACTCTTGCCAGCCCCCGAGGTCCCCAGCACCGGGATCAGCGGCTGGCGCCGCATCCGCTCGACGAACGCCTCGATCTCCATGTCCCGCCCGAAGAACAGCGCGCTGTGCCCCTCGTCGAAGGGGAACAGGCCTCTGAACGGGCTCTCCCCGGCCACGTTCCGCTTGCCGGATGCCAGCAGGTAGCGTAGCTCCTCGGCGACCTCCTCGGCGGTGGGGCGCTCCTCGGCCTCCTTGGTCAGACAGCGGTGCACCAGGTCCTTGAGCTCCGGGGTCACGTCGGCGGCCAGCTCGGGGACCGGGTCCTCCTCACCCACCACGAACGCCAGCGCGGGGGTGTAGCTCTCCTCGTAGGGACGATGCCCGGCGATGAGTTCGTACAGGATGGTCCCCAGGGCCCAGATATCGACGGCCGTGGTGATCTCGCCCTGGCGCCATTGCTCCGGAGCCATGTAGGCCGGCGTACCCCATAGCTTGCTGTGGGCGCTCTCGAAGACGTCCTCGACCTTCAGGAAATCGTGGCTGCGGACCGCCGGATCCGTATCTATCCCGGGGACCGGTTCGGGGAACGCGCCGGAGAGGGTGATGGCAGCCGAGTCCGGATCCACGGAGAACCGGCTGGGGGTGATGGCCCGCGCCAGCCCGAAATCCAGCACCCGCAGCCGGCCGTCGCGGCCCAGCATCACGTTGGCCGGCTTGAGGTCGCGGTGCAGGATGCGCTCGGCGTGTGCCTCGGCCAGCGCCTCGGCGATGGCCAGGCAGTACCGCAGTCCCTCGGCGACGCTGGGCTTCTCCTGGTCGATCCGCTGGCGCAGCGACTGGCCCTGGAGGTACTCCAGCGCCACGTACGGGAAGCCGTCGGCTTCGCCCACCGCAAAGATGGTGACGATGTGGGGATGGTTGAAGCTGGCGGTAGCGCGGGCCTCGAACAGGAACCGCTCTTTGTTCTCTTTGCTGTCCAGCTCACCCGGCCGGATGACCTTGAGGGCGACCTTGCGGCCGAGCTTCGTGTCCCGGGCCAGGTAGACCCGGGCCATCCCCCCCTTGCCCAGCATACGCAGGACCCGGAAGTGATCCAGCATGTCGCCGGCGGCGAGAACGCCGGTGCCCTTGGCCAACCCTGAGTCCTGATTCTCCAACGTACTCCCCGCTCTGTGATCCAGGATACCAACTCCGCGGCCCCGTTCCCAACGGAGCCCCTGCCGCCGGCCGTGATGGCAGGGCCCGTATCTGTACGGCGCCAGGCGGGGCGGGTATCGTTGGGTCATGTACGAGAAAACCCTCTTTGCCCTGTGCGCGACATCGCTGCTCCTCGTCACCGGTTGCCCCGGCCCCGATCCGGACGACGACGACAGCTTCGAATACCCCCGGGATGACACCCTGCGTTTCAATCACCTGCAGGCCCTTGGCACCCACAACAGCTACCACGTCCAGACCCCGGGCGTGGAGCTGCCGGAGTGGGCTTACACACACCTGCCGCTGGACGAGCAACTGGGCCTGCAGGGGGTCCGCCAGTTCGAGCTGGACATCACCCTCAACGCCGACACCGGCGTGTTCGACTGCTACCACGTGCCGATGCTGGACGAGACCTCCAACTGCCCCCAGTTCAGCGGCTGCCTGGGGGCCATGAAGGACTGGTCCGATCGCAACCCGGCCCACCATCCGTTGTGGACGCTGCTGGAGATCAAGGACGTCTACGACGAGGAGACGGTGGACGACTACCTGGCCGCCCTGGAGGCGGAGATCCTCGCGGTGTGGCCCGAGGAGCGGCTGATCACCCCGGACGACGTGCAGGGGGACGCGGCCAGCCTGGCCGATGCGCTGGCCACCGACGGCTGGCCCACCCTCGGCCAGCTGCGGGGCCGGGCGCTGTTCGTGCTGCACGAGGGGGGGGCATTCCGCGATCACTACACCGATGGGGGCACGACCACCGCCGGGCGCATCCTGTTCCCCGACGCCGGCGGCAGCCTGGAGCACAGCTTCTCCGCCGTGCACACGGTCAATGACCCCATCGGCAGCATCGAGACCCTGCAGGCGGTGGTGGACGCCGGCCATCTGGTGCGCACCCGCGCGGACGCCGACAGCGAGGTCATCGAGACCGGCGACACCTCCCAGCGCGAGGCGGCCATCGCCAGCGGCGCCCACTTCGTCAGCACCGACTACCCGGCGCCGGTGGATGGCGTGGACTACGTGGTGGTCATCCCCGACGGCACGCCCAGCCGCTGCAACCCACGCTCAGCGCCCTCCGAGTGCACGTCCGCGGACATCGAAGATCCCCAGTTCATCTCCGAGTGAACACGCGCTCGTGGACGGTACCGGTAATGAGCATGTAGCTGCCGGTCGGTGGCTTGCCAGCATTTGACCGATTATGATGGGCCACGTTATGTACACGGGTTGGGCACCCTGGAGATGACGACGATGACGCTCAGACAGCTGGTTGGCACGTGGATGTGTATAGGCCTGCTGGGGATGCTAGCCCCCACGCCGGCCATGGCCGCCGATCCCAAGGGGTGGGTCTTCGAAAACGATGATCCCCACCCCTTCGACATCAGCCTGACCGGGGTGGTGGGATCCCTCTTCGGCGGCGCGGTCATCTTCGGCATCCCGGTCGCCGCGCACGGCTTTGCGCCGGACATCAACGATGCGTTCTTCCTCGAGATCGAAGGGGGCGCCGGAGGGTGGCCCACCCGCGCCTGGGATGGGGGCGCGTTCACCATGGTCGGGGCGCGGTACCAGCTGCACATCTTCGAATGGTTCGCCGTGCATTTCTGTGGACGCGGCGGCATCGACATCCCCTTCGACGGGGGCCGGGTGCGTGGCGTTGGCTACGGCGCCATCGGCATCATGCTCATCGCCAACGAGCACGTCGCCTTCCGCCTCGAGGGCGGATATGGCGGTCGAGTGGGGCTGACGTTGATGTTCTGAGTCAGCGGGTGCAGATTGGGGCCATGGGATCCGAACTGACGTTGACGCGTAAGCCCAAGTACGAGGGGGGGGAGCCCTCCCAGGCTGCCCTGGTCGAGAAGAAGGAATCACTCCAGAAGGACAACAACCGCTCCATGCGCCGCGTGGGCGAACTGGCACGCACCCAGGACGAGCTGAACCGCGAGCTGGGCGGCGAGTTGGCCCAGATCCAGGACCGGGCCGAGGAGCTGGACCGGCTGGAGGCCCGGGCCGCCGAGACCGGCGTCATGGCAGCGCTCGCCCGCACGTTCTCACGGCGGCGCACCATCCTTCAGCGGCGGTCCGTCGCCGAGGGGCTCCTGTCCAGGTACGAAGCCGCCAGCCGTTGCCTACGCCGGGCGTCGGCCTTCTCCGATGAACTGCGGTTGTGCGCCCTCGAACTGCAACAGCAGGTGGAGCAGATCCACACCGACGCGGCCGCCTCGGCACGCAATGCGCGCCAGGCCGCCGAACGAGTGATGGTCCTGGAGCGGGCGCTGGAGCAGCTGGAGCAGGGGGGCCAGGACGCGGACTCGATGACCGCCGACGAGTGCGCCCAGCGCCGGGACGAGCTGGAGTTCGAACAGCGCAGCACGACCTTGCAGCTGGAGCTATTCCAGGCCCGCGTCGAGATGCTGCACACGGAGCTGGCGCCGGCCCGGTCGCTGCGGGACACGGTGATGGAGCTCCACGGTGAGATGGCCCGCTTCGTGCTCAACGCCTCCAGCTCACTGGACACCGCTGGCCGCCGCATCCAGGCCCTGGGAGCCGCCGCCGACACCCCCACGGTCATCGCCGAGCTGCAGGAATCCCTGGGGGACCTGGGCAAGGCGATGATCAGCACCGAGCAGTACGTGGAGCAGGCCCAGCACCTGCTCACGACCGTGCTCCCCGACCTCAACGCCAAGCTGGAGGCCGGCGCTCGCACCGATTCGCTGGCGCTGGTGGACGACCTGGATGAGATCGACCGGGAGCGCTCGCGCGAGCTGGCCGATCGGGCGCTGCGCGATGCGGCGGTGGACGAAGTGAACGAGACCGTGAAGGGCTCCTGATGCAGCTCCCCGGCGCGAACGTGGGCCCCTACCTGCGGGCGCTGCATGCAGGCCTCGACAAGCTGGCCCCCGGCGATGACCACGTGCCGCTGGCCGAGGCGCTGGCCCACCTCGAGGCGCTGGATCCCGGAATGTCGGGAGAACTGCTGTTCCCCGCCGAGGTGGACGAACGCTCCGGACTGCCCACCTTCCCGTGGATGGAGCGCGCCCTGGCCGAGCAGGCCCTGGCCCGGAGGGCCACGGATCTGGACGAACCGGACGACGACGGGCTGGCCCGCGCCGCCCAGCTGGACCCAGCCCTGGGGCAGCGCATGACCCAGCGCCGCGCGCTACACCGCCACCTGCGCCGGCACACCCTGCTCCCCATCTCCCGCCTGACCGCGACGCTGCGCTGCCGCCAGCCCCGCGAGGAGTTCGTGCTGGCCTACGACCGCATGGTCCCCGGAGGCGCCTGGATGCGCATCCGCTGCGACCTCTGCGGCCCACCTGGCTGGTCCAGCGGCGGGCTGCTGCGGGTTCGCAAGGACGACCGCGTCACCATCGACGAGGGGTTGCACCACCTGTTCACCCGTCACAGCGTCGTCCCTCTGCTGGCGCTCCAGGCCCAGCTCGCCACCACCACCGGGGCCCAGGTCACCCGGCTCTCCCGCTCGGCCGTCGGACCGCTGTGGTTCCCCGGCTTGCCCGCGCCCACCGGCGCCCCTCCCGAGCTGCTGGGCGGCCTGCTGCTGCATCTGTCCACGGAGGTGGTGGCCAACGATGTGTTCCAGTCGGCCCACCGGGATCCCTGGTTCCAGGCCGACGAGGGCGAGGTGCCTTCCGACGGCCAGGGACTCTTCCGCGAACGGCGGTTTGCCGCGACCCCGGGGCTGATCCCCCGCGTCGAGGCCTGGGGTCACGACGGCGGATTCGAGGTCTCGGTGGTGCCTCTCGTGCCATGATGGAGGCGCCAAGTTGTCGGGCAGAAGGGAAGATCCCGTGAGACACTCCCGCCGCTTTTTCGCCGCTCCCCCGCTCGTCCTCCTGTTGCTTGTGTTGGGCGGTTGCCCCACCGATGAGGAGATCGACCTGGAACCGCCACCCGAGTCGTCCGGGACCGTGCTGGCCCTGCAGGGCGACCGCCCGCTGTTGCTGGTGGATACCGACGCCACGCAGGCCGATCCACGGGACCTGGATTTCTTGATGGCCATCGCCGCTGCGACGGCACTGAGCGACGGATTGCCGGCCGTGCTGGCGGTCGAGGGTGAACAGACCCTGGAGCGGCCCGAGGTCGCCGACTACATCCAACGGTACGACCCGCAGCTCGTCGTCGGGATCGGGATCGACCCCGCGGTGGTGGGCAGCGCCGCCGAACAGGTCAGCGTGGAGGGGACCACGGCGACCGCCCTGGCGGCCACTGTCTGGTCCCGCTCCCCACGGGCCGTCCTCTGTGATCAAGAGGATATGGAGGCAGTCCTGCTGGGGTCGGGCCTCGCGGCCCGGCTGCGTGCGCCCCTGCTGCTGTGGGACGGGGACAACGACGACGAACTGGACAGCCTGCTGGCGTCGCTGCAGACCGAACAGGTCGTGGTACTGGGTGATTTGGACGTGCACGTCACCACGGACACCGTGCCGCTGGCCAATGGCGAGGACCTCATCTACTGGATGGACAGCGTGGGCCTGGCCATCGACTACTTCGCCGCCGTGAACCCGGCGGACCTCGCCGCCGACGACGGCCCCAAACTCTCGCTGCTGGGGCCGGTCTTCGCAGCCCGGCGTGAAGGTCTGGTGACTCCGGTGCCAGACAGCGACGATTACCAGGAGGTCATCGGGAACCTGGACACCATTCGCTCCGTCCTGGGGCGGCACCCCGAATACCTGGCCCTGGTGGGATCTACCGAGGCCATCCCCTTCGGGCAGGTGGACAACCCCCTGGGCTGGGACGACACGCCCCAGCTGATGACCGACGCTCCCTACGCCCAGGCGGACGACGACGCCTTCATGGAGATGGCCGTGGGCCGCGTGGTCGCCGAAGACCTGGTCCAGGGCAGCTTGCTGGCGGCTCGCATCGCCACGTACGAGCAGCTCCAGGACGGGCAATGGGAGCGCTCACTGGTGGACAGCGGGCGCTGGGGCTCGCCGGAGCTGGCGCCCCTGCTGCAAAACGTCGGCTTCGAGGAAACCGAGGATGGCGTCGGGACCCACCTCAGCGCCTTCGAGCGCCTGGAGGTGGCCTTCCTGCTCCACGCCGATCACTCCAACCACGAGCTCCTGGGGGAGGCCTTCGACCTGAACACCGAAACCCTGCTGGCTCCGGCGGTGGTGGTGTCCGCCGGCTGTTCGGTGGCCGGGCTCGATGTGGACGCCAGCATGTGGCACCGCTCCATCGTCAAGCACCTACTGGGCCAGGGGGCCGTGGCGGTTGTCGGGGCCCCCCGCAACGCCATCACCCAGAACAGCCAGCTGCAAAGCGCCTTCGTCAACCGCCTCATCGAAGGGCGCAGCCTGGGCCACGCCTTCCGTGAGGGCTACGCCTCGATGACGCTCAATGTGCTGGACAATCCCGAGGATTCCGGCTCGGAGCACGCCCGGCACAACCTCATCTTGGTGGGGGATCCGGCGATGACGATCCCCGTGCCGGACGTCCCCGTGGAGCCGCTGCCCGCCATGGAGGGTGAGGGCGACGACTGGGTGGCGACGGCCCCCGGCGAGCCGTTCTTCGAGGCGCTCCTGGACGGCCTGCTGGAGGAGTGGGGCTGGGAAGAGGAACTCTACGCGGTCGCCACGCCGGGACTGGACTCCCACACCTACTGGGGCGCGGGACACGACGAACAGGTGCTGTACTACATCGCCTCGGTGGCCTCCGACGGACCGATCACGTCCGTCACCCAGGAGGACGGCGTCCCCGAGGGCCTGGGCTGGTTCGGGCTGTTCCACATCGACGAACACCAAGACGGCAGCCAGACCGCCCTGTGGAGGACCCGCTTCCTGGACCTGGATCATCACGCAGGCGAGGTGGTCCAGCGGTTGGAGAGTATTTCCTATACGGTGGAGTAGTTCGCGCAATATGGGAGTGTGCTTCCCTTTTTGCGCCTTCCCTTGAGAGAGTCCGAGGCTAGCAGCTTCTCCGGGACCGCCGGTATAGGAACAGCACCGCCGCCATCAGCAATGCCCAGCCGGTCCGCGCCCCCGAAGACGCACCCTGAGAGCACGCGCATCCGTTGTCCGGGATAGGGGCCCCGACGCCACCGACGTTCACGATGATGGTGTCGTACACCAGCTCCTCGCCATCGGCGTCGGCTCCCACGACACGCACCTCCCAGAGACCGTCGCCGGGGACGGAGGCGTGCAGCGTGTCCCACGCATCACCACCTTGGGTCACTTCAGTGCCCACCATGACTCCGGCGACGTACAGGTCCACGTGGTCCACGCCGTCGGACTTGCCCAGAATGGAGATCTCGGTCGCGTACCGCGGGTCGCCATCGATCAGGGCTGCGCTCGCCATGGAGACCCCTAAGCCATCGAGGATGCGCACCCGGCTGTCCTGGCATACCACGATGACCTCGTCGTGGGTGTCGCCGTCGACGTCGGCAACACGCAGAGCGTGCACGGGAATGCCGATGTAGTAGGTCCACTCCAGCGAAGGCCCGCCGTCCTTTTCGTGGACGTTGAGGGCGTACACCCAGCCGTCGTCACCGCCGACGATCAGCTCGTCGTAGCCGTCGCCGTCGCCGTCGAACACCGCGGCGGCGTTGAGGGAGGTGGAGTCCATGTCCTCGGCGGCCAGCTCCGCTCCCTCCCACAGGTAGACCGGGTACCCCGCGGCCAGGGCGCCGCTTTCCCCTTCGCGGACCTCTACGCTCCCCGAAGCGCTGGCGTAGGCGATGTCCATCCCCGGTCCCGCATCCTTGACGATGACCGCCATCGACTCGCTCGAGCTGTTCTCCAGGCCAGCCAGCTCGGCGTCCCCGCCCCAGAAGCCGGGCAGGCAGGATTCCACCGTTGCGGCGGTGACGGTGGGGGCGACCGAGGTGCTCTTGAGCATCACTGCCTCGACGCCACCGTCGCCGTCCAGGTCGGTGAACGCAGCCTCCCAGTTGACGCGGTCTGTCTCGTAGGTAGCCGCCGGCTGCGTGGCGCCGCCGGGAACGAGGTACAGGCCGTAGCCGTCCGAGAAGACCAGATCGTCCCTGCCGTCAGGCACGTCCGTTCCATCGGATCCGTACTGATCGGTGACCCAGATGGGGATATCTGCTCCAAACTGTTCGTCCGCGTCGATGAAGGAGGCGTCATAGAAATCCAACAATGCGCCGTTCTGTCCGTCGAGGGCGAGAACGGCGCTGGCGTGATCCGCGTCGGCAAACAGGGCGAAGACCACGTCCGGATCGCCGTCGCCGTCCAGATCCGCCGGGCGGGCGTGGTGGCCCGTGGTATTGCGCAAGCGGTAGCCGGCGACCAGCGTCTCCGACGAGCCATGGAACGACCACAGCAGACGGAAGGGAGAGCCTTCGCGGTTGGGGCCGGACGGGTCGTAGGTGTAGGTGTCCACGACCAGGTGTCCGTCCTCGCTCTCATCCGGCTGGGCCCAGGTGACGAGTTCGGCATAGCCGTCACCGGTCAGGTCCTCGGCGAACAGCACGTGGGGCCGGGCCAACAGCACGGCGTCATCGGTCGTTTCGGGGTTCTCGTCCCCCCTGTACACCGCACCGTTCACCACCAGGTAGGCTCGGGGATCGGTGGGATCGAACTGGACAGCGAGGACCTCTGCGACGGCCTGGCCGTGCCCGACGACCGAGGTGGCCATCACCCACAGCTCCGTGTCCACCAGGCGCGTGTCGGTCTCGGAGGCGAGCAACGCGTACGCGCCGTCGCCGTCCACCGCCCGGACCCCCTCCCCTTCTCCCAGCGTGAGGGTCGCGGCCACCTGTGTGACGCCACCACCGGTGACCCGCAGCAGCTCCAGCGCGTCGCCGTCCCAGGCCAGCAGCTCCAGGTCGCCGTCACCACCGGCATCCATGATCCCAAGGTCCAGTTCGGGGAAAGAGGCACCGTCCAACAGGTCGAGGTCGGGTATCAGCGTATGGTCTCGGTCGAACCACGCTAGCTCCGTCGAGCAGTCGGGGTCACAGTCCAGGGTCAAGCCCTCGATTCCTGTGAGGTATGACCAACCCACGGTGGTCGAGGTGACGATCTCCGTCACGCCGTCGCCATCGAAGTCCCCGGTGCCCCAGGCCAGCGTGTTGTGCATCGCCAGCACCAGGTCTCCCGAGCCGGCGTCGAAGACGGCCGAGACGAATGCACCGGCGTGGTTGATGCCATCGTTGGCCGGGTCGCCGTCCTGATCCACCTCCAGGGAGAGGTTGTTGTGGAAGACCACCAGCAGGTCCAGATCGCCATCTCCGTCCAGGTCTTCGAGCTCCTCGGCGGGCAACAGGATCGTAGTCTCCGGGTCGTCGTACCCGTAGTCGTAGGTCCACAGGAACAGATCATCTTCGTTCATGGAGCCCATGTGGATGGCGTCGTTAGGGTCCAGCACGGCAATCTGGGATCCGTAACGTGCGCTGTTGCGGATCTCGATCATCTCGTCCAGCCCATCGTCATCCACGTCCGCGGCCCACGTAGGGCCGTAGGAGAATCCTGGATACACGTCTTCGAAGACTCCTACCTGACACAGGCAGATGGCGTCCTGCGGGGAGCACGAGGCCCCCACTTTTCCGGGATTGCAGGCCACCATGACACCCAGATCCACGTCCTGCTGCGTGATGATCGTCGGGCCGGCGTCCAGCATGTTCCCCGCGATGGACGGTGTGTAGTTGGCGTAGGGGGCCGGCAGGGTGGTCTGGGCGACCTCACCAGCGATGATCCCGTTGGAGAAATCAGCGGCGTAATACTTGGTGTTCCCGTAGGAGTTCTCGGCGAAGAACAGCTCCTCGCCACCGTCGCCGTCGATATCGAAGATGGCCACCTCGGCTTGCTGGACGCCAGATCGTTCCGTCAGGGGTCCGTGCTGCCACAGCAGCCCGCCCGTGTACGGATGGACCACGTAGATCCCACCGGCGAGCCCCTTGGCCACGGCCACCAGCTCGGCCTCTGCGCCGTCGCCGTCCAGATCGTGGATACCCAGCAGCTGTGTGGCCCTCATCAGCGGCGTGGACCACAAGATGGTGCCGTCGCTACGGAACGCGGTGATCCGGCCCTGGCTGGTGGTGATGACGTCGGAGACGGTGTCCCCGTCGATGTCGAGCAGGATCACATCTCCCAGCGCCAGCTCGTCGACGGTCAAGATCGAGGACTGGGTGGGTAGCAGCCGCGGCTGGGAGCTGATGAGGCCCTGAGCCTCGGAGCGGGCTGTGGCGCCCTTGTCGTACTGGGCGTAGGGCCAGTCACCGGCGTTGCCGGGACGCGGTGAAACGATCGTGCACAGGACGAGGAACAGGGGGTAGACGGATCGAGACACCGGGATGCCGGACATACGGCCTCCTCGAAGAGCTAGTTTGTTGGTTTGTTCGCGTTCCCACCTAGTACAAACGAGAACCAGGCAGGGAGGATGAAAGATTCTTGCGGGCTGGGGCGTGGCGCCGGAAACGGCGTCAGGCGGAGGGGACCAGGACCAGGACCTGCCCATCGTCCGTGGCCACCATCACGTGGGTACCCAGGGCCGCCGCGGGCCACAGCTCCGGTTCGTTCCAGACGCGGTCAAAATAGGACCGCGAGCCCAGCTCCAAAGACACGGTCTGCATGCCGGCGGTGATGGCGTCATCGACCCATACACCATCGACCAGCCAGAACACCTTGCCCCCTACGACGCGCATCGGAGCATCGCGGTCGCCGTGGCGCATGTTCTGCAGCGCGGCGATGGCCTCACTGGCACGGATGGCGGCCGCTCCCGTCTGGTCTCCAAATCCCTGGTAAGCCCGTGTCGCGTCACGCACCGTGGGCAGGCTGCGCGCCGAGGATAGCGAGCGAGCCAGATCACGCACGTCATGCTGGGGCTGGATGGCGGCGACGGGGATGGTGGGTGACGGCGGTTGGAGTGTATCGTCCGGGCGATCCTCTTCCTCGGTGGACAGGAAGGAGGTGTAGGGCGTCATGATCCCGTAGCGGGCGCTGAGGTCCACCACCTCGCTCACCCGCTCGGGGCTCTCGCCGTCCCGCCGGATCTCGTCCAGCAAGGAGCCCACCTTGCGGCTGGCCCACAGGCGCGGGATGAACGGGCCGGCGGCGGACTCGCCGGGGCTACCCGCGAGGGTCGTCAACAGCTGGACCTGGTCCCCGGCACGCCCGGTCAACAGGACCGGATCCTGCCCTGCCCCGGCGCAGCGGCCCATGACGATCAGCTGGGATCCGGCGTAGAGGTCGGGCAACTCGCGGGGGTAGATGTCGTAGGCGTGGGTGTCGCCCATGTCCAGGCGCAGGTCGGTCATCACCGGGTGGGAGATGCGCCGGTGGAAGGACGTGGCGGCGAGGGCCAGGTCCTCCCCCGGTGTGACGTACTCCACGAAGCCCCGATTCTCCCCGGCGAGGGTGTCCAGCAGGCGGGTGTTGACCTCGTGGCCGATACCCATGGCGAACACGGTGGTCTCCCCACCTGCCGCGCCGATGAGCTCGCGGCTACGCTCGACGATGCGCTCCACGCTCACGACCCCGACGGTCGGCTGCCCGTCGCTGAGCACGACGACCTGGTGCTGCCGCCCTTCCTCGGGGCGATGAGCCAGCACCGTGTCCAACGCGTCATGGAGATTGGTCCCGCCGAGGGCGTGCAGATCGTCGACGAACCGGTGGGCGGCCAGGATGTTGGCCTCGGTGGCCGGCAGCGGCTCCCAGCTGAAGCGGTCCGCCGTATTGGCGAACGACACGATGTTGAACTGATCCGCCGGCGTCAGCGACTGGAGCCAGATCGTCAGCGCGGCCTGGATCTGGCGGAGCCGGGGGCCGGCCATGGAGCCCGAGGTGTCCACGGCGAAGGTGACGTCCCGTGGGGCCATCGTCTCGGCCAGATCGCCGGGGGCGGCCAGCAGCATGAAGTAGCCGTCGTCGCCGGGGAGCTGGTACGTCAGCAGCTCCAGGCCCACCGGTTCCTCGTCCAGCGTGTAGTACAGCCAGAAGTCCTGATCGAAGCTGGAGCCGGTCTCCCGGAAATCTACGGTCAGCCGATCGGCGCGGCGACGGATGTCCAGCTCGTGGGAGGGCGAGTAGATCCCCGCGGGATTCAGCTCGCCCGGCAGATCCACGTGGATCGCCATCTCACCGCTGGTGCCGGCCAGCGCCTCGGGGGCCCACAGCGGGACCCGCACCTGGCCCATCGTCCCCTGCTCCTCCACCAACGCCTGGAACTCCACCTGCACCTGCTGGGTCCCACCGGCGGGGATGGGAAAGATGCGGGCCTGGATCAGGTCGCGGTTGGCGTACTCCAGCACCCCCGGGTCCACCAGCCGGGCCACGATGGCCTCGTAGATCTCACGGGCCCTGGTGACCTCCAGCAGGTCGCCAATGACCTTCTCGCCATCGATGTGGATGGCGAACTGGGTCAGGCTCGCATCGCGGGGCAGCGGGAAGTAGTACATGGCCTCGATGGGCTCGTCGGTGTTGTTGCGGAACTCCTGCTCCACCCGGTAGCTGGCGACGCCGTCGTCGATGTCGATGGAGATGTCCTGGGATTCCAGCGTGAACGTGGTGGATGCCCCGTCGGCAGGGGGCATGACGAACCCCTGGGCCCACGCGGGCGTGCAGGCGCCCAGGACGACGGCGACGGCGAGTACGGATGCCAGACGACTCACGGGGACTCCCTCCAGGGCACCACGGCCAGTTCGTCGCCGGGTTGCACCAGGAACGGAACCCATGGGCCGGGTTGCGCATTCCACGCAGCCGTATTTCAGCATCCACCGATTCGGGTCAGATGATGCCGAGATACCGCCGTCGGTGGAGACTATCGATGGATGGTGGACCGCCTGGCGAGGAACAGTGCGGACGACAGAAGCAGCAGCCAACCTAACGGGGTCTTCGGCGACGCACTCGTAGAGCACTCGCAGCCACCACCTTCCAGGTGGTCGCCATCGCAGTCCGAGTCGATGCCGTCAGAACTCTCGTCCGGCGCACCGGGGTAGATCGTATCGTCGTTGTCGTTGCAGTCGCCGTCGCACGTGGAGTAGGTGTCGCCGTCCTCGTCCGTGAGGTTGAGGGCGTCGTCCACGTCGTCACAGTCCCCGGCGCACGTGGTCCAGCCGTCGCCGTCCAGGTCATCGAGGTTGAGGGTCAAATCATCGTCTACGCAGTCCCCATCGCACGTACTCCAACCATCGCCATCCGCGTCGTCGTAGTTGAGGGTCGGATCCGTATCGTCGCAGTCCCCCCCACAAACCGTCCAACCATCACCGTCCGCGTCGCCATCGACCGCAACTTCAATCGAATCGTACGCCAGCTCCATGCCATCGATGTCCATCCCGATGGCCTTCACCTCCCAGATACCTACGCCCGGCGCGACGGCGCCATCCGCTTCCCAGGTGTTGTTGTCGATGGGGACGTTGGGCACCGACTGGACTCCTGCGACGAGTACATCCACGGTGTGCACGCCATCGGCCGTCCCCGAGACGGTGAACTCTAGTTCGTGCAAGCAGTCGCCGTCACCCGGTTCTTCGATCTTCAGGTAGATACCCAGGCTATCCAACGTCCGCACGGTGCTGTCCATGCCGACCACCAAGACCTCGTCGTGAGTATCACCATCGACGTCCGCAACACGGAGGGCGTGGATCGGATTGCCCACGTAGTAGGTCCACTCCAACGTTGGGCCGCCGTCATCCACATGGACGTTGAGCGCGTACACCCAGCCGTCATCACCTCCGATAATCAGCTCCTCGTACCCATCACCATCGGAGTCAAAGGTGGCCGCCGCATTGAGCGGAGTCGATTCCGGATCTTCCTCTTCCAGCACTTCCCCATCCCGCAGATGGATCGGGTATCCCGCAGCCAGTCCCCCCGTCTCGCCTTCACGGATCTCGACCGAACCCGAGCCGCTCACGTAGGCGATGTCCAGGTGCGAATCCGTATCCATTTCGATGATCGCCACCGACTCACTCGAGCTGTTCTCGAGGCCGGCAAGATCCGCGTCACCATCCCAGAATTCTGGGAAACCAGGAATCGCCGTCACGGCCGTAATGGTTGGAGTGACCGCGGTGCCACTGAGCAGCACCGCTTCGATTTGCCCGTCGCCATCCAGGTCGGCGTACGCCCCTTCCCAGTTGACACGGCTAGTTTCGAAGCTGGAAGCCACCTGCGTGGATCCCCCCGGAACCGTCATCAGGCCGTACCCGTCGGAGACGGTCAGGTCGTCCAGCCCGTCCGCGCCGGGCGTCCCGTCCGCGCCGTACCTGTCGTAGACCATGAAGGGGATATCCGGACAGAATCGCCGAGTGGCACCGAGGTACGACACCTCGTAGAAATCCAGCAGGGTACCGCTCTGGCCATCGAGGGCGAGTACTGCGCTGGAGTATTCGGCTCCGCCGAACAGACCGAAGACGACATCCGGGTCACCATCGCCGTCCAGATCAGCCGGACGGGACTGGTGGCCCGCGGTGTTCCGCAAGCCATATCCGGCCAACAGGTTCTCCGTCGAGCCTCGGAACGACCACAACAAGCCAAAGGGAGTACCATCGCCGTCGGGGTCAGCCGGATCAAAGGAGTAGGTGTCCACCACGAGGTATCCGTCATCGCTCTCCTCGGGCTGGGCCCAGCTGACGAGTTCAGGATATCCATCGCCTGTCAGATCCTCGGCGAACAGCACATGTGGCTGGGTGATCAAACTGGCGTCATCGGTGCTCTGCGGTAGCTGGAGTCCCAAATACACAGCCCCGTTGACCACAAGGTAGGCACGGGGGTCGGCCGGATCGAACTGGACTGCGAGCACTTCGGCTACGGCCTGACCGTAGCTGACGACCGATGTGGCCATCACCCACAGCTCCGTGTCCAACAGACGCGTATCTACCTGCGAGTAGAGCAACGCATAGCTGCCGTCTTCGTCGACCGCCTGGACCACCTCGTCATCGAGCAGCGCGATCGTCGATGACACCTGGACGTTCCCACCACCGGCAATCTCCAGCAGTTCCAGGTTATCGCCGTTCCAGGCCAGGAGCTCGGGATCGCCGTCTCCCCCGGCATCCATGGTCAAGAGTTCCAGATCGGGGAAGGATACGTTGTCCATCAAGTCGATATCAGGCAACAGAGTATGCGTCGAATCTTGCCAGACCTCGACTGCGGCGCACGTCGGGTCGCACTCCACGACGTAGGCTTCGATGCCCGCCAGATAGGACCAATTGCTGGTGGACGAGGTGACGATCTCGGTCACACCATCGTTGTCGAAATCGCCCGTCCCCCAGGCAACCGTGTTTTCCATGGCCACGACCAGATCGCCCGAACCCACGTCAAAAACAGCCGAGGCAAACGCATCGGCAAAATGGACGCCATCGTCCACGGGATCGCCATCCTGATCCACTTCCTCGGAGAGGTTGTTGTAGAAGACGACCAACAGGTCCAGATCACCGTCCCCGTCCAGGTCCTCCAGCGTCTCCTGAGGAAGCAGGATCGCGGTAACTGGATCATCGTGGCCATAATCATAAGTCCAGACGAACAGGTCTTCCGTATTCGGAACGCCCGTGGAGAGACCTTCGTTGATATCCAGAATTGCGATCTGGGCTCCGAACTGTGTGCTGTCGTGGATCTGGATTAACTCGTCCAGACCATCGCCATCCAGGTCGTGTGCCCACGCAGGACCATAGGAGAAGCCCTGATGCACGTCCTCGAAAACCCCCATATCGCACAAGCAGATGGCCTCCGTCGGTGAACACGACGCACCCACATCCTGGGGATCGCACGCCAACAAGACGCCCATGTCGACACTCTGCTGCGTGATCACAGCCGCACCAGCGTCCAAGAAATTGGCGGCAACAGAGGGCGTGTAGTTGGCGTATGAAGCGGGTAAAATGGACGTAGCGACCTCTCCAGCGCCAATCCCGTTTGAGAAATCGACGGCGTAGTACCCATCGTTACCGTAGGAGTTTTCGGCGAAGAACAGCTCTTCGGCCCCATCATCGTCGACATCGTAGACGGCGACCTCCGCGACCTGGACGCCGGACCGATCCGTCAGCGGGCCATATTGCCAGAGCAACCCGCCCGTATAGGCGTTGACCACGAAGATCCCGCCGGCCAGGTCCTTGGCCACGGCCACCAGCTCGGCCATGGTTCCGTCGCCATCGAGGTCGTGGATGCCATGCAGCTGAGTCGCCTGTAACAACGGTGTCGACCACAGCATGGTGCCATCGCTGCGGAATGCGGCGATCCGGCCGCGGTTACAGGTGATCACGTCGGAGATGGTGTCTCCGTCCATGTCGAGCAAGATCACGTCGCCCAGTGCCAGTTCGTCCACGGTCAGGAGGGATGATTGTGTGGGCAATTGGGCCTGCTGGGCGCTGATGATGCCAGCGGCCTCCGAACGAGCGGAGGCCCCCATGTCGAATTGTGAATACGGCCAATCGCCCGCATTGCTGTCACGTGGGATGCAAAGCGCGCAGCAGGTGACGAACATCACGCAGACGGTTGAAGACGCACGGACGCCTGGCATGCGGCCTCCAATATGCAATGGCTTTCGATTTCGGTTCAATTCGTCCCATTCAGTACAAACGAGATGCTGGCCAGGAGGATGAAATTTAGTACCGTTGCGCCGTCTGCCGGTACTCCGCTGGGGCTCGGGAGGGGATCAGGTCCTCGACGGCGTTGACCGTGTCCATGTTCAGGGGATCGAGCTTGAGTGCGCGGCGATAGGCCTGCAGGGCCGCCGCCTCGTTGCCCGCCTCGAGGTAGGTGTCCGCGAGCTCCAGCTGGAGCAACGGGATGCGGTGGGATCGGGCGACGGCCTGGCGCAGCAGGCGGAGGGCCTCGTCGTACTCCCCGCGCTGGCGACACAGCCGCCCCTTGACGAACAGGTGGTAGGGAGACCGGGCCCGCTGCACCTCGATCTGGCGCTGCAGCGCCAGTGCGCGTTCGTGGTCCCCCGTGTCCATGGAGACCAACGCCAGATTGCTCAACGCCGGGATATTGCGTGGAGACAGCTCGAGGGCCCTTTCGAGGGCACGGGTGGCCCCGTCCAGGTCGCCGTTGCGGCGCAAAGCCAGCGCCAGGTTGTTCAGCGAAGAGGTGAAGGCCGGGTGGACCGCCAGGGCGGTGTTGTACAGCGTGATGGCCCGGTCGTAGTCCCCCACGCGGAAGGCCTCGTAGCCCAGGTTGTTGTAGTGGTGCGCCACCGCCTCGCGGTCCGTGAGCACCCGTACGTCCCAGTAGGTGGACGGATCGTAGTCGCCAAAATCCACCAGCACGAGGTGGCCGTTGCGATAGAAGCCGGCGCACATGTGCTTCATGCACACCAGGTGCGTCCCGTTCTCCTCGATCCCGTCCAGGTGATCTACCAGCACGTATACGGCATCCAGCCCCGCCGCCCGGGCCATCGCCACGAACAGGTTGGTGAACGCGATGCAGTTGCCACTGTTGTGATGGAAGGCCTCGATGGCGGTGTGGTTCTGGTACGACTCGTAGGCCAGCCCCTTCCCCCCCACATCGTCGGCGATGACCGATCCCAGCGTGATGGCGATCTGACGGTCCGGCAGCCCCTCACCCACCACCTCCCGCGTATAAGCTTGGAGCTCGTCGTCCACGGCAAACGGAACGGCCAGCGTCTCCAGCGAATCCGCGGGCCGTCGCCTCTCGTACGAGCGCGTCAACGAATCCGCGGAGGAGATGTACTTCGCCGGACCGGCGCACCCGCCGAGCAGAAGCATGATGATCACCACGGGGGCCAGCCGTGCCACGGGTTCCTCTCCGGGCGTCTCGTCGGGGCGAACCGCGCCCTTGTACCCATTATACCCGCCGGCCAGGCCACACCGCATGGTACCTTTTTCATAGAGGGGCAACGATGACGGTCAGGTGGTTGAACAGCACCGCATGCGTTCCACCGTGGATGCTCCTTACGGCATTGGCCGCCCTCTTCATCCTCCTGACGCCCCCCCCTGCTTCCGCCCTCGATCCGGATCGAGCGATTCACCAATACCGGCGCGACAACTGGGGTGCAGAGGACGGATTGCCGCAATCGAGCGTGTACACCATCGCCCAGACGACGGACGGCTACATCTGGCTCGGGACCATGGCCGGCCTGGCTCGTTTCGACGGCGTCGAGTTCACCCTGTTCAACTCGGACAACACACCGGCGTTCGCCGGAAACCTGATCATCAACCTGCTGGCGGATCCGGATGGCTCGCTGTGGATCACCGAGCGGCGTACCGGTGTCGTCCACTACCAGGACGGCAGATTCACCAGGATCCCCCGGTACTCGGAGGAACACACCGGGAGTGTAGAGGCGATCGCTCGGAGCCACGACGGACGCCTGTGGGTCGGGGCCACCGACGGCTTCTTTGTCCTGGATAACCACCAGCTGTCGCCCATCGAGCTCCCCGACGAGGCGACGTCCGCCATCTCGGCCTTGAGCGTCGACAACGAGGGCGCCGTCTGGATCGGAGGCAGCCAGGGAGGCCTGTTCAAACTGGAACTGGATGCCGACGGAGCGCCAGCATCGTCCTTGGAGCCGCTGGGGAAACGGATCACGGTGATGATGGTGGATCGCGCGGGGGTGACCTGGATCGGCACGGCAGGGAACGGGCTCGTCCGGCAGCAGGATGGTCAGCGTTCGTTCATCACCACCGAAGAGGGGTTGCCGAGCAACTACATCGGGAGTCTCGCCGAGGACCGGGACGGTAACCTCTGGATCGGGACGGTGAGCGGCGGCCTCGTGCGACTGCGAGGCGACGAGTGTTCCGTGATGGACCGAGATGACGGACTCTCGTCGAACGTGATCTATGCCATGCTCGAGGATCGGGAGGGCAGCCTGTGGGTGGGGACGAACGATGGCGGCGTCGATCTGCTGAGTGATTCGAAGATCATCCCGTTCACCACCGCAGACGGGCTCTCGGATGAATCGGTGTTCGGCGTCTATCAGGACAGCCGGGGGCTCATCTGGGTCGGTTCGCAGGGTTCGGGAGTCAACACCTTCGAGGGGGGGCGTTTCGAGCACATCGACACGGGGGACGGCCTCTCCCACGAGGCGGTTTTGACCATCGCCGAGGGGCCGGACGGGGCAATCTGGCTGGGGACCTACGGCGGCGGGGTGAACCGCATCGATGGGGACCACATCCGCGTCTTCGGTGCGGAACAGGGACTCGATGACCTCTACGTATTGGTCCTGACCTTCGATGGACAGGGCCGGCTGTGGGCAGGCACGGATACCGGCTTGTTCGTCCTCGAAGAGGGCATCTTCCGCCACGTCCTGGAGATCCCCGCGACGGTCAGCGCCGTCCTCCAAGACACCCGGGGTTGGACCTGGGTTGGGACCAGCGGCAGCGGCGTCCGCCTGCTCAGGGAGGGGCAGGTGGAGACCATCAGCGTCGATCAGGGGCTGACGAACAACATCGTCTCGTCCCTCTACGAGGACCGTCAGGGCCGGGTCTGGATCGCGACCATCGAGGGTGGTCTCAATCGCTGGTCCGAGGGAGAGTTGCGTGCCCTGACCCGCGAAGGTGGCCTTCCGGACAACAGCGTGTACTGCGTGACCGGTGACCCCGACGGAAATCTCTGGATGAGCTCAAACCGCGGGATCATCGGACTGTCGGGACACCAGGCGGATGCCTACTTCAGGGGTGAAGTAGACCTGGTCGAAACCCAGCTGCTGGGCATAGCCGACAACATGAAGAGCCTGGAAGGGAACGGCGGTACACAGCCTTGCGCCTGGACGACCACCGACCAGCAGATCTGGTTCCCGACGACCCGGGGCATCGCTGCCGTGCCTCCCCGGGAGGACACCGTCGAGCTGCCCCCACCGCCGGTGGTCATCGAACACATCTACGCCGACGGTGAGGCCATCGACAACGGGGACTCCACGGCCATTCTCTTCGGAAGCCAGCGGCTGGAATTCAAGTACTCGGCGCTGAGCTATGTCTCCGTTGAGAGGATACGCTTCCGCTACAAGCTGCTCGGCTTCGACGGCGAATGGAACGAGGCGGGAGCCCAGCGAGCCGCCCACTACACGAACCTCGATCCGGGCGACTACATCTTCAAGGTCATCGCCTGCAACAAGGACGGCGTCTGGAACGAGGAGGGTGCGTCCGTCCGGATTACCATCCAGCCTCGCTTCTATCAGACCGTGTCCTTCGTCCTGATCTGCGTCGGCAGCTTGGTGCTGATCGGACTGCTGTTCGAGCGGGTTCGACAACGAAGGCAACGGCAGCGCGAGGAACGCCTGAAGCGGGAGATCGACGCCGCCTTGGCCCAGGTCAAGATCCTCAGTGGCATGCTCCCGATCTGCGCCAACTGCAAGAAGATCCGCGATGACGAGGGGTACTGGGAGCACGTAGAAACGTACATCGTGGAGCGGTCGGAGGCCGAGTTCAGTCACGGCATCTGCCCGGCCTGTGCCAAGACGCTCTACGGTGAATTCGCGGACGATGATGATTAGTTGAAGACCAGCACCCAGGCCGTATCACCGTTCCCAACATCCGATGCGCCGATGCCGATCTTGTCCAGGACGGGGCCGTTGCCACCAAAGTCATGGTAGAGCACCGCCATGCGCATGAACGGGTTGATGGCGCTCATGGTCGCCTCGTCCGTGTGCACCATGAACGGCGCCGTACAGGGTGAGCTGATCCAGATGATCCCGTTCTCCACGTTGATCCCCGAGGGTGTGGCGCCACCGGCGATGGCGTCGGCCTCGTTCTGGGCGATGGCGGCAGCGTTGTCGTCCCAGGTCATCACCAGCGGCCACGTCACGTCGGAATGGAAGTGGTCATCGGAAAACGGGATGCCCCAGTAGCGGTCGTGGGTCTCGTAGCTCAGCCGCCCCTCGTTGATGATATCGGCCATGTCGTGCACGTCGTCGAACGCCGAGTTGGAGCCGTAGCTGGGGTCACCGGCGGTCACGGTGTCGTCGTCGCCGGCATCGTCGTCGTCATCGGCCGCATCATCGTCTGCCGCGTCGTCGTCCGCCGCGTCGTCGTCCGCCGCGTCATCGTCCGCGGCGTCGTCATCGCCCCCATCCGTACATCCGGTTGCCACCAGCGCCAAGAGCCCGATGAGCACGTTCATCATCAAGAACCATCTGATATGGAAATACACGGCACACCTCCCAGCTCGCCCGTTGAATCGTCGTGTCACATTCCCCTGAGACGAAGCTAGCATTTCCAAGAAAACGCGATTTCAAAGAGACCGTGAACAATACGCAAAACGATCGGAGTGAACTTGACAAGGCTCTTCGCCCCACGCCGGAGCGCGAGATCCACGAAACCGATCCGGACAAGGAGGTCCGGTCGACAAGGACCCCCAAACCAGTAGAATATCGAGGACGTCCGGCCATAGGATGGCCCACCACGGACAGGAAACAGGCCTTGTTGAGCAGGAAACCCGTCGCGAGGATAACCGTCTGCCTGGTGGTGCTGCTGCCGCTGTTCACCGGCGCCTGCCACCGCAAGCTCCGGCCGGCCGAGATGACCTTCCCCGACTACGAGAGCTGGCCGGCCGTCGATGAACCGCAACAGGAGCCGCTGGGCGCCGGGCTGACCCCGTCGGACGCGGCACAGCTGGATCCCAGCCGCGTGATCACCGCCTCCCAGGTCGCCGATCTCGCCGCCGCCCGCCACCCGGCCGTACTGGTCGCGCAGGCGCAGCTGGACGAGGCGCAGGCCCATGTGCTGGCCTCCGGAGCCTGGGAGAACCCCGAGCTGGAGGGCACGGCGCTGTTCGGCAGCGGGGGCCCAGAGGAACTCGAGGCCGCGCTGATGTTCGCCATCCCGGTGGGCGGGAGGACGGTGGCAGCCCACAAGCTGGCGCAGCTGGAGCGCGCCCAGGCGCACGACACCCTGGGCGCGGCGATCAAGGAAGCGCGGATCGAGGCCCAGGAGCTCGTCGCCCGGCTGGCCCACGCCCGGGCCGAGCTGGCGGTCTGGGAGACCCTGGCCGGCCGCTCGGCTCGTTACGCGGCGGCCGCCCGCCGGCAGGAGGCCGCCGGCCTCGCCGATCCGGTGGACATCTCCCTCGTTCTGGGGGACGCGGCCCGGGATCAACGGGAGCTGGTGCGCAGCCGATCCCGCTGTATTCGCCTGGAGAGTGAGCTGCGCAACGCCGCCGGGCTGGCCTCGGGGGATGGCCGCATCGATACCCCCGAAAACCCTTCCTTCATGCTGCGTGAGGCCCGCACCGAGCTGCTGGATGCCGCCCAGGAACACCGGGACTCCTGGCGTTCGGCGACCCAGGCCGTCCGCATCGCCGACCAGGCCGCGGCGCTGGCCGATCTGGAGCGGCTCCCGGACCTCTCGCTGGGGCCCGCATTCCGTACGGATCTGACGGCCCACAACGTAGGGGTTGCGGTGGGTATCCCCATCCCGATCCTGCAGCCGGGCACCGGCGCCTACCGTGCTGCCCTGGCCCGGAGGGATCTGGCGCTCAGCCTCCAGCGGGCCGAGGCGCGGGAGGCCGTGGCAGAGATCGATGACCTGGTGGCCCTGCTGGCGCTTCAGCAAGGTGGGCTGCTGGCCCTCGAGGAGACGGCGCTGCCCTCCTCGGAAGCCGCCCTGGAGATGGCCGAGGGCCGCTACCAGTCCGCCAGCATCGACGTCCTCAAGCTGCTGGCCGTCCACCGCGCCTATGCCGGCCAGGAGCTGGAACGTCAGGAACTGCTGCTGGAGCGGCAGCTGACCCTGTTCGAACTTCAACGGGCCGTCGGACGGCCGATACGGATCGAGATCCGGCGAACGGAAGCACCGTGAGAACAACATCACCCCTGGTGGCCGTCGCCATGACGACGCTCTACCTGGCGGCCGGGGCCGTCAGCCCGGGCTGTGGCTCGTCCGAATCACCCGATGATCATGCGGGGCACGACCACGGGGACCACGCCGGGCACGATCATGGCGACCACGCCGGGGGCGAACACGCAGGGCACGACCACGGCGATCACGCCGGGCACGATCATGGCGACCAAGCCGAGGACCACGGCGATCACGCAGGGCACGATCATGGGGACCACGCCGACCATGGGGACGGCCCGTCCGTTCACCTATCGGCCACCGCCAGCGCCAACCTGGGCATCGAGATCACGGAGCTACACACCGAAGCCTGGTACGACGAGGTCAAGATCCCAGGCACGCTCCGGGAAGAGTTCGACCGGCGGGCCGTCGTGACAGCCCCCAGCCAGGTGCGTGTCGCCAAGCTGGACGTGCCACCCCACGCCACCGTCAAGGCGGGGCAGCGCCTGGCCCTGCTGGATCTGGTGGACTCGCAGCTGACCCAGACCCAGCTGGACGCGGTGGAGGCCCGCGCCGAGTGGCTCAAAGCGAGCACCGAACTGGAGCGCACGCGCATCTACCTCGACGGCCTCCAAGACACCGCCCTGGCCGACGAGCGGACCCGCGTCACCGGCGATGCGAAGGTCCTCGAGGCGGAGGTGCAGGCCAGCCGCAGCGCCCTGGACGCCGCCCTCGCCGCCCTCAAGATCGCTGGATTGAACAGCTCCCAGCTGAAGGTCCTGGAGGAGGAGGGCACGGTGGCCACCCGGATCCAGGTCCATGCCCCGTCCCTGGATGGCAAGCCCGAGCTCGAGATCGCCGACCGGCCCGTGGACCTGGGGGAGACGGTGGACGCGGGCGCGATCCTGTTCGATCTGGTGGCGTTGGACCGGCTGCTGGTGGTGGGAGAGGCCTTCGAAGCGGAGCTGCCGGTCGTACGCAAGGCGTCGGAGGAGGGGCTGCCCGTATCCCTCTACTTCCCCGCCGAGAACCTCACCGTGCGCGGCCTGAGCATCCGCTCCATCGAGGGTGTCCTGGACGGGGACAACCGCGTGACCCACTTCTTCGTGTCGGTGCCCAACGAGCCGGTATCGGTGAAGGAGGAGGGCTCTGTCCGGTTCGTGGACTGGCAGTACCGGGTGGGGTCCCGCGTGCAGGTGCTGGTGGCCACCGAGGACAAGGGGCCGCGCTTCTTGCTGCCCTCGACGGCCATCGTCCGCGAGGAGGGGCATTGCTTCGTGTACCGCAAACAGGGCGAGGAGTACGAGCAGATCGAGGTCCGCATCGAGAGCGAGCAGGGGCACTACGTGGTCGTCCCCGTCGATGCCGGGCTGAAGGAGAAGGACCAGATCGTCAGCGTAGGTTCCAACCAAATCCACCTGAGCGCCAACCCGTCCGCCGCTGACGACAGCGGCCACGGCCACTCCCACTGAGTCGAACCGCATGCTCAACTGGCTGATCCGAGTGTCCCTGGAGCACCGCTCCCCGGTGTTGATCGGGGCGGCGCTGCTGCTCGCCTACGGCGGCTGGAAGCTCGTCGATCGGCCGGTGGACATCTTCCCGGACCTGACCCAGCCCACCGTCACCGTGATGGCAGACGCCCACGGCCTGGTCCCGTCCGAGGTGGAGTCGCTGGTGACCATCCCCCTGGAGTCGGCCCTGGGCGGCACCCCGGGGGTGGAACGCATCCGCTCCACATCCAGCGACGGCCTGACGCTGGTGAGGCTCGATTTCGGATTCGACACGGACCTGTACGTCGACCGTCAGATGGTCCAGGAGCGCCTTCAGCTGGCCCGGGCCGACCTCCCCGAGGGAACGGTGCCGGAAATGGCGCCCATCTCGTCCCTCACCGGAGAGATCCTGGACATCGGATTGACGCGGGCGGACGGGGTGTCCGAGGACGACGTCTCGCTGATGGATATCCACACCCTGGCGGAGTGGGTCGTGCGCCGCCAGCTGCTGACCGTGCCCGGAGTGGCCCAGGTGGTGCTCATCGGCGCCGGCAGCAAGCAGTTCCAGGTGCTGGCGGATCCGGACCTGCTGTTCCGTCACCAGGTGAGCCTCCACGAGGTCTCGGACGTGCTGGCGGAACAGGACGAGAACACCACCGGTGGGTACCTGGTCGAGGGCACGCGCGAACGCACGGTACGCAACCTCGGCCGCATCCGCGACGCCGACGACTTGCGCGATGTCGTGGTGGCGGATGAGCGCAATCGGCCGGTGCGGGTGCGGGACAT
The DNA here is from genome assembly GCA_964504165.1 of uncultured Rickettsiales bacterium. GTDB lineage: Bacteria > Myxococcota_A > UBA796 > UBA9615 > CAYRNR01 > CAZDDH01. The sequence continues at coordinate 32,936 of CAZDDH010000025.1, forward strand.
CGCCACCGTGCGCGAGGGCGCCGCCTACCCCCGCGGGAACACGTCCATCAACGGCAAGGAGGGGGTGATCCTGCTGGTGTTCAAGCAGCCCGGGGTCAACACCCTGGAGCTGACCGACGCCGTGGACGAAGAGCTGGTGCGCATCGCCGACTCCCTGCCCGAGGGAGTGCAGCTCCACGGGGGCTTGTACCGTCAGGCCACCTTCCTCGATCGGGGGGTGGACAACGTCGTCGATGCCCTGCGGGACGGTGCCATCCTCGTGGCCATCGTGCTGCTGGTGTTCCTGGCCAACTTCCGCGCCTCGGCGGTCACCCTGACGGCCCTGCCGCTCTCCTTCGCCGTGGCGGGAGTGTTGTTCTCGTGGTTTGACCTCTCCCTCAACACCATGACCCTGGGGGGGCTGGCCATCGCTGTCGGAGAGCTGGGGGACGACGCTATCGTGGGGGTGGAGAATGTCATCCGTCGCCTACGCCAGGGCCGCGGCGGTTCGGTGCGCGACCAGATCGCCGCCGCCACCAGCGAGGTACGGGCTCCCATCTTCAGCGGCACCTTGATCGTGGTGCTGGTGCTGCTTCCTCTGTTCGCCCTTACCGGCATCGAAGGCCGCCTGTTCAAGCCGCTGGCGGTGGCCTACATCGTCACCTTGCTGGCGTCGATGCTGGTCTCGCTGACGGTCACGCCGGCCCTGTCCTATCTGTTGCTGGGGAAGGTGGCGAAACGTGAAAGCTTCAAGGAACGCCGGTCGCCGGCCATCGCCTGGCTGCAACGGCGCGCCGAGTCCGCCATCCGGAGCAGTATCCAGCGGCGCAAGACGACCATCGCGTTGGCCTGCGCGGCGGCCCTGTTGGCCGCGGGATTGACCTACACCCTGGGCAGCTCGTTCCTGCCCCGCTTCGACGAGGGCACCGGCCTGGTCATGACCTTCATGCCACCGGGCACGTCCCTGGCCGAGTCCTCCCGGGTGGCCGGGGAGATGGAGCGGCGGCTCATCGGCATGGAGGGCATCCAGTCCGTGGCCCGCTACACCGGCCGCGGGGAGCACGACGAGCACGCGCCGCCGGTGACCATCTCCCATATCCTCGTCAACCTGGATCCGGAGGCCGGGCTCACCCGCGAGGAGTCGCTGTCGGCCATGCGGGAGCGGCTGTCCGACATCAAGGGGGTCAACTTCAACGTGGGCCAGCCGCTGGCCCACCGCATCGATCACCTGCTCAGCGGAGTACAGGCCCAGATCGCCATCAAGGTGACGGGGCCCGATCTGGTGGCGCTGCGGGAAGCGGCGGGCCAGGTCCATGCCGTCGCCGGCATGGTGGACGGTGTCACCGACCTGTACCTGGAACCCCAGGTGCTGGTGCCGCAGATCCAGATCGACCCGCGGCGGGAGCGTATGGCAGAGCTGGGGCTGAACCGGGGAGAGCTGGCCCACGAGCTGGAGGTGGCCCTGGCGGGCGGGGTGGTGGGGGCGGTGCTGGAGGGGGAGCGGGCCTTCGACATCCTGGTGCGGCTGGACGAACCCCATCGGGATTCGGTGGCCGACCTGCGGCAGCTCCCGGTACGGCTACCCACCGGGGGATGGGCGCGGTTGGGGGAGATCGCCTCGGTCGTCGAAATGGCTGGCCCCAACGACATCAACCGCGACAACCTGACGCGGCGCATCGCCGTGACCTGCAACGTGGAGGGCCGCTCCCTCGGTGAGGTGGTCAACGACCTCGAGGAATCCCTGGCGGACATCCGAGCGGGCCTCCCCCCGGGCATGTCGCTGCGCTTCGAGGGGCAGTTCGAATCCCAGACCCGTGCGACCCGCTTGATCCTGTTGCTGTCCCTGCTGTCCCTGGCTGGCATGATCGCGGTGTTGTACAGCCAGTTCCGCTCCCTGCAGCTATCCGTCCAGGTGCTGGCCTGCGTACCCGCGGCTTTCATCGGCGGCGCCCTGCTGCTGGTCATCACACGCCAGGAGCTGACGGTGCCGGCCCTGGTGGGGTTCATCTCCCTGGCAGGGATCGCCAGCCGCAATGGGATCCTGCTGGTGGCCCACTACCTGCGCCTGATGCGTGACAACCCGCTGAACCCGGACCTGCTAGTGCGCGCGGGGCGTGAGCGGGCTGCCCCCGTGGTGATGACCGCGCTGACCACGGGCGTGGGGCTGTTGCCGCTGATGATCGGAGGCGGTCAGGCCGGCCGGGAGATCCTGTTCCCGGTGGCCACAGTGGTCATCGGCGGCCTGCTGACCTCGACGCTGTTCGAGTTCACCTTGCGCCCGGCTCTGTTCTGGTCCCTGTCGGGCAAGAAGGACGAATAGAACAGGGTAAATACCAGCTGCTGTCGAAGCCGGATCGACCCCCTCGATATCACCCCTCAAGGACATCCCTTACCATCCGATAACCTCCGAAGCAGGAGGTGTGTGTGAGCTGGTGGAGCAAGAAGAAAAAAGGGCCGGCTCCGGCGGCTCCCTCCGAGGGTCCTGCGACACCGCTTGCGCAAGCTGAGCCGGCCCCGCGCCAGGACGGCGACGACACCCAGCGATTGCGGAGCATCGCCCGAGCCCTGGTGATGGGTTTCAGGCACCTGGCTGTGCACTCGCCGTTTCCCGAGGTCCAGACGTACCGGCCCGCCCTGGATGATCTGGATGGCTCCCTGCGGGACGGTGTCCGCAAACCGGATAAGGAGTTCCGCAAGACCACCGGCGCGGTGGTGCAGGAGGTACTGCGGCAACACCGTTCGCGTGAGCAGCTGCTCACGGCCCTGCTCGCCGAGGTGACCCGGCTGGTGACGGAGGGCAACGAGCAGTCCGTTGCCCTCCGTACCGAGATCGATTCGTGCATCGACGCGATCCAGGTAGCCATCCGCCTCGACGATTTCGAGACCATGGTAGAGGCGCTGCGCGACCAGGTCTGGAAGCTCAACGAATCCATCCAGCGGGAACGAGAGATCCTGGGGCAACGAGACGCCAGCCTGGAGGCCGAACTGGACAAGGTGCGCGGAGACCTGGTCCAGGCCGAACAGGATCTGGCCGAGGACCCCCTGACCGGCGTCGCCAGTCGGCGCTGCCTGGACGAGTTCATGGAGCGGGCGATGCCGGCCGTGGGGGACGATGAATTCTGCCTGATCATGATGGACCTGGACCGGTTCAAGGACGTCAACGACACCTACGGGCACGATGCCGGCGACGAGGTGCTCAAAGCCGTCGGCCGCAGCCTCTACCGAGTGGTCCTGCGCAAGAAGGATTTCGTCTGCCGCTATGGGGGCGAGGAGTTCGTCGTCATGCTGAACCGCACCGGCGTGGACGACGGGGCCGGCGTGGCCGAGCGCCTACGCCAGGAGCTGGCCCGCCTCGAGGTGCGCGTCGGGGACGCCGTCATCGGCATCACGGCGAGCTTCGGCGTCGCGGCTTCCCGCAACGGAGAGGACGCCAAATCCATGCTCCAGCGGGCGGACCGAGCCCTGTATCGGGCCAAGCAGGGTGGCCGGGACCTGGTCGAAATCGCGGAGGATGAGGAGTAGCTCATGCCGCCGGAGTTCGGCGTCACCGTTCTCATCGTGGCGATCCAGTTTGCGGTGGTGTTGCTGTACGTGGGGGGCGCCCCCGAATGGCCCGGGCAGCGCCGGGCGCGGGAGAAGGAGCAGGGGGAGATTCTGGCCAGCTGGACGGTGGTCCCGCCCCTGACCAAGAGGCTCGCGGTGATCCTGGCCATCGGCGCCGGGACGGTGTTGTGGGTGGCCTTCCGGAGCATCGAGTTCGAATCCGCCAAACTCGGGGAGGCCATGGCTCTGATGCTGGTCTCCGGCGCGGCCATGTTCATCAACAAGATGAAACCCCACCACTACATGCTCACGGGAAAAGGGCTGTGGATGAAACAGAGCGGTGCGTTCTCCGATCCGGCCCGGTCGCGCAGCCGTCAGGTGGCGCTGGTCTCCTGGGGGGACGTGAGCGCCGTCACCGAGGAGGGCGACGACGTCTGGTTCGAGTACACCGGCAAACGCTCTCCAGCCATCGCCCTGGCTCATTTCCACAAGCGCAAGGGCCGGCGAGCGGCGTTTCCGTTACCGCAGGATCCCCGGGACCGTGAGGTGGTCCTGAACGGGTTGCCACGGGAAGCCGGTTTTCCGTTCCATGTTCTCGACGAGAAGAAGGAAGAAGGGGAAGAAGGTGCCGGTTGTTAAGATTTAAGATTTACTGGCCGGACCGAGGGGAAGAAGGTGCCGGTTGTTAAGATTTATGATTTACTGGCCGGACCGATCTCCAAGCTCCCGAAGCTGCTGCATCCACGTCGCGAGGGGCTCCTCCACCTCTTCAGCGGCCCGCGCCCGGGCCAACAATTGGCTAACTCTCGCCCGGCTCACCCCGAGCAACCTGGCGACCTGACCGCCGGTCATCCGGTCTCGCCACCTCAACCACCACACCGTCACCCACCTCGCACGATTGCCGCTCTGCCCTCGCGGTCCCCGCATGAGCTCCTCCCGGGAGAGGCCGGTCACCGACCGCAGCTCGACGACCGCGCGCTCGAGCCTCTCTTCGTAATCGCCGGTGAGATCGACGGGCTGACTGATTTTCGGTCGATTGACGGCACGCTTCTCCCACAAAACAGCCCGCTCGAAACCGTCCGGTGCCTGGCTACGCCCGCGCTGCACACTTTGGAGGTAATCGTAGTAAGCTTTGGGGTTTCCGAAGACCCCGAGCAGTTCGTCCAGATACAGCCAATCCGGTGGATGATCCAGCCCGGCATAGGCCGCATGACTCGTCCAGTCAGCCTCATCGAGCCTGGCGGCCATCCCCCCCCGGACTGGGTTCAGATGGACATATGCCAGCAGGTGCCGCCAGTAGTCGGTGTGCTCGACGACCTTGTTCTTGAACCGGCCCTTGAACAGCGGGCCATCCCACTCATACCTGCGGTTCAGCTCGCGGGCGTAACTCCCGAAGAGGAAATGCATCGCCCGGCTCAAGTTGGCGTTGGGCGTCTGCAGCAGCAGATGTACGTGATTGGGCATCAGCGCATACGCATGGACCACGACGTTGTACTTCTCGGGGAGTTCGCCGAGTAGGTCGTGAAACAGCGCACAGCACAGGTGATCAAAGAAGATCGGCGCCTTGCGAGCACCGCGACTCATCACGTGATGGCGAGCATCCGGGTAATCAAGTCTGGATGGTCTAGGCATCGGAGCAAGATACCAGCAAATATTAAATCTTAACAACCGGCACCTTCTTCTCCTTCTTCTCCTCCCTTCTTCTCTCTCCGGCTGGCGACTGCTGGGCGCTTCGGCTCGGGGCGAGCACCCCTACTCGGCGGCGGACTATGGCCGGCAGCGGATCATCCTCGTCGGCGAGGAGCGCCATGGGCTCACCGACGAAGAACGCTCCCTGTGCCACGAACTCGTGCAGATCCCCATGGTCGGTACCGTGTCGTCGCTCAATGTGTCGGTGGCGGCCAGCCTGCTGTTGTACGAGGCCTGGCGCCGCGGTGAAGCCGGCGATCAGCGCCTGGACCGGGCCAACCATTTGAACACCCACCGCACCAGCCACTCGTAAAACCCGAACTGCTCGGGTGAGTTGCTCAGCAGGCGATGCAGCCGGATGACGAAGTCCACAAACAGGATGCCCGCGCCCAGATACAGGTACGGCACCGGGTTGAGGAACTCGGGTGTGACCGATCCGATGAGCACGTTCATCATCGTCCAGGCATTGGCCATGAAGAGGATGCCACCCCAGACCGCCAGCAGCAGGGCGATGGCCGCCTGGATGATCAACGACACCCAGGTAGCCCGGACGGCATGCACTCCATAGCTTGCGTTGAGCCTGTACTTCCACCCCGACGGCAGGTATCCCAGCAGCGGGTAGACCAGCCACAGCCCGAACTGCGTCCAGCTGCGGCCGCTCTCTTTGCGGACCTCCAGATCCCGCTGGGCGACGTACTCCTCGTCGTACTCTATGACCCGTTCCGGTGGGTCGTAGCCCTCGTCGGGCCAGGGCTCGAGCACGTATACGAACTCCCGGGCGTTGACCTCGACGGCGCTGATGATCTGGTACAGGTCCCCCTTGAATCGCACGGCCCAGCGCCGGTACCTGCGCACTTGCCAGTCGGGCATCTCGTGCCGGGTCTGCACGTGCACGGCGCGACCCTCGCGGGTGACCCGGTCGCGCCCGACGCGGATCATCCGCCCGTACCGAGACGCCGGGCTACCAGCAGGCGCTGCATGGAGGGCAGATCCAGTAGCAGTCCTTTCTGCCGGCCCCAGCGGCTCACTAGCCGCGCCATCTCGAGAAGCAACAGCTCGCGGGCTGGCCCGGGAGCCATCAACGCCTGGCGAGCCGCAGGATTGGCGCGGTTGATCGCCAGCCCGGCCAGGCGGAAGCGATCCGACAGCGCCACGGGCGGATCCGAGTCCTTGCCATCCGCCAGGTGGATCATCAGGCTGTTCTCCCCCAGCACCCCCTCACAAGCATCGGACAGCCGTTGCTCCAGCTCGCGGCGGACGGAGGTGCCCGCCTTGGCCGATCGATCCAGCGGCGTCGTGGCAGCTGCAGCCACGCCGTGGGCCCGCCGCGCATTCACCAGGTCGTCGCGATATCGGTCTGCGGCCTCCCGGTCTTCCGCCGACAGATCACCCTCCATCGCCATGGCCAGCTCGTGGTAGAGCTGCTGGCGGGCCAGGACCAGCAGATCCATCTGGCCGTCCGTGGGCTCGGTGCCCCCACCGACCAGCCGTAACAGTCCGTGGCAGGGCACGTCCGCATCCACGCTCGGCAGCGCCACGCGGATCCCAGCGGCCTGGATGAAGACCCCGGTGGTGCCGTCGTAGGGCCGCCGCAACCCCAACCAGCCCCGCAGCCCCGGGATGCGCACCTGGTGCTGGGCGAGCCAGCCGGGGTGATCGCGGACGGACAGGGACTCCCACACCTCCGGGGCGTCGTCGTACCGCAGCCGGGGGCGGTGGACCTCTTCCACCAGCGTCTGCAACTCGTCCCTGGACAACAACACGGTGTTGGGCTCGGAGACGGCTGGCCCAAAACGTGGGGCCACCGCAAAATCCGCCTCGGCGAGCATCTCACCGGGGGAGCGCCACCCCTCGACGCCCGGGCACCACAGCGTCGGTTCGGTGTCGAACCGCCCGAGCCGACGGGCCAGGCGTAGCAACGCCTGGCGCCCCATGGCCATCACGCGCAGCATGGACTGGTCATCCGCCGTCATGTCTTCGAACTCGTGCTCCCGCACCCGCTGCCCGAGGCAACGGGCCATCAGCTCGAACCCCAGCTTCCAGGACTCTTCCGTGGCACTCCCACCCATGCGCACCGCCGCACCGAACCCCGGGATACCCAGCTCGATGGGATCCCATTGCTCGTCGTCCAGCTCCACGTGGTACACGGGGGCCAGCCAGATGATCTGCGAGGTGGCCGGGTCCGGCCCCTCCCCTACTGGCCACCAGCGCCACTCGTCGTGTACCTGGCCGACCACGCACAGCGGTTCGCCGTGCCGGTCCGGGTGGTGCAGATGGCCGAAGCCGAAGCGGTGCTCCAGCGCCTCGAACCCGTCCAGCTCGGTGGCGTCCAGCGCCCGGACGACCCGGTCCGTGCCCTGCAGGGCCAGGAAGCCATCGAAGGTGAGCGGCCCCTCCGCTGTCTCCAGCAGCCGTGTCCCGCGGAAATGTGCCCGCACATCCCCCCAGCTCTCGGGCAGGGAGACGTCCAGGCGGATGCCCCCCGCTTCCTCGACAAAATGCGGGCAGGCGTGGGCGGCCAGCAGGTCGCGCAGCAGGGCCCGATCCCCATCCTCCATCTCGTCGCCGGGGAGCAGCCTCCACGCGTTACTGACGATGACTTCGTCCAGTTCGACGAGGGCCTCCACCACCGCCTCGGCCCCGGTCCGCGTCTCCATCACCAGCTCGACGCTGATCCCGTGCAGCCCCAGCGGGGTCATGCCACACCAGGCCGTGCGCCCGGCCGAAGCCACCAGCACGCATACGTCGCCGTCCGCCGGGTCCCCCAGCAGCGGTGTCACCCCTTCCAGATAGAGCCGGATCGTCAGCTCCCCGGTCAGATCCGGCTTCCCTGGGCAGGCATAAGGAACCGTGATCTCCCGGGTGCGCTGGCGCCGTTCCATCATGCGGCGGACGAACTCCACATCGGCGTGGCTGCTGAGCTGATGCACGGCCAGATCCGGCACCAGGTCGTCCAGGGAAGGCAGGTGGCTATCGTTGAGCACCAGCACCGGGTACGGGAAGCGCACCGGATCGGCCGCCGCCTCCAGCGCCTTCTTGTCATCCGGCTGCACCCGGAAGACCGGGGCATTGCGGGGCAGCCGTTCCAGCGAGTAGTGGGTCAACAGCGGCCGGGGAGCCAGCTGCTCGATATTCTCGGGGAGCTCCTCGGTGACGGTGGCGCCGGCCACCAGCCGGGGTAGGTCCGGCGGTTCGTAATCGTCGGATGTGATCCGACGGATCAGCTCGGTAGCGTGGGGCTGCACCGCATGCAGCATCTGGGTCAGCCGCTCGTCCTTGACGATGTCCGAGTGGTCGGCGGTCTTGCGCAGCAAGTCGTCGCCGATGACCCCCGTCAAGGTGATCCGGCCACCACCGGGCCGGGGAGTGGCCCCCAGCTCCGGCAGATCCAGTGTGGTGATACGCACACCGCCGATGACGATGGAGAAGCCGTCCGACTCCCCCAACGTAGTAGGGGAGACACCCACGACGCCGTACCGATCGCCGTCGTCGAAGGGCAGATAGCTGGGGCAGCCGGGCATGCCCAGCTTGCGCGTGGATTTGTAGCCGAACGGGGCGTCACCGTTGAGCAGGATCGGGACCGGCGAGAACCGGCAGCGCTCTTCGATCAGCGCCGCTTCAGGGACCGACTCTTCCGAGGCGAATCGCCGGTACCACGGGACCCTGAACTCCGCCAGCACGTAGGTGCCAGCCAGCCCCATCTCGGGCCGCCCCATCACGCCGCGGCCGGCCGCGTCCATGTCGAAGCGCACGGTGCCCTGCGCCGAACCGTCGCCGCTCTCCACGCGCAACACCTTGGGGTTGCGCTGGAGCATGGCGTTGAGCCCCACCGCCAGCTGGCTGAGATGCCGGTGCTCGGCGGAGGCCCGATCGACGAACAGGTAGTCGAAGATCGACTCCAGCTCGCTGGCTCCCATCGGCTTGCCACCCACCCAGGCCACCAGCACATCGTCGGAGTCCACGTCCACGGCGATGTAGGTGGCGCCGGCCAGGACCGCCGACTGGATCAGCTCGGTGACGTACTGGCGCGGATCCCGCAGCGAGAACTCGCGCATCTTCTCGATGGCCTTGCCACGGGACAGGGAGAACCGCTTGCGCTCGACAAACTGGCCGGGGGCGCGGGCGCGTTGCAGGATGCCGTCGAGCTGACTCACCGTTACCACTCCCACCCGTCGATGCCGGAGTTGCCTTCCAGCGGCCCGTTGTCCAGCCGATCACAGGCCAGGGCCACCAGCTTGCGGTAGCAACGCTCCCCCTCCTCGTCCTCCACGGACAGAGCCGCCGTCACCAATCCGAATGCCGCCAGATCCAGGTTGTCCCCTGCCGCGGCCAGCTGGGCCCGGTAGGTGGGATGATGGCGGTTGAACAGCAGCGTCCGCCGCCGGATCCCCGACGGGAGCCGCAACCACGAGCGGGTGGTCTTGCGGCAGACCCCCTCCCGTTTCAGTGCTTCCAGCACCAGGGGTAGTTCCCTGGCCGCCGCCTCCCCGCCAAACTCCCCCACCTGCAGCCGGATCCGGCCTCCGATCCCCTCGTGGAGCAGGTTGGTCGCTGCATCCAGCATGAGCTGTTCTGCGGCGGGGAGCTCGTGGCTCTCCAGCCGATCGGGCAGGATAAAAAGCTCGTCCGCCGTGCAGAGCTGGCGTTCCCGCGCACGGATGGCAAACCAGGGCTTGCGGTAGCTCGCCCGCAGGAACGCCTCCAGCGCGTGGTTGTGCGGCATCAGATGCATGCCCATGCGCTCCAGGGCGTCCCGCAATGTGCCTGGCCCCGGGTCCAGCAGCACTGCATCCAGTTCGTATTCCTGGGCCTCGACCTCGCGGAGCGTCACCGGCTGCCCGCCCCGGTCCCGCAGCAGGACCCGCTCGGAGAACCGCTTCATGGCCTTGGCCAGGTCGGTCCGCTCGCATTCCTGGGCCAGCAACGAGTACCAGGTGGTCAGCTCCTCCCCGCCTTCCACCGCCTGCGCCAGGCGCTCCACCAAAGCCTCACGCAGCTTCCACGCGGCCTGCCTCAGCACGCCCATGGCCTTGAGCCAGTGCTGATCCTGCAACACGTTGTCGCGGGTCAGGGTGTGCTCCAAGAGGTCATACTTGACCTTGAAACTCAACGGCGCCAGCTCCTCGGCATAGGCGCCCAGCACATCTGGATTGCGCGTCGAAAGCAGGGTCAGGCCACCGTTGTAGAAGCCGTAGCGGGGCGTGGCGCAATAGCCGGCGATGACCTGCACACCCTCCTCGTCGAGGGTGACGGACAGGTCGGCTTCCAGCTCCAGCGGGCGGGTGACGGTCTCCGGGCCCGAGGAGGACTCCTGCGGTGCCGCGAAGGCTGCGAAGGGATCGGCGGTGGGTAGCGCTTCGGCGACCTCCTCGTGGGTGCGGTCCCAGAAGGTCACCGGCGTATTGGAGTGTTCGCACCAGTAGGACAGGATCCACCGGCACTCGTGGATGAATGGCGGGACATCGGGCTCCGCGATGCCCTTGTACAGGGTGACGCGCGTGCCGTTGATCGGTTCTTCGATGCGCACCTTGTCGAAGCTGCGGTCCGGATGGAACAGCAACTCCCACGACTCGCCATGCCGGCCGGTCTGCAACAGCACCGCCTGGGGTTCGATGGCGAAGATGGAGGTGAAGCCGATACCGAACTTGCCGATCTTGGTGAGGTCGTTCTCCTTGTTGGACGAAAACATCGTGGTGAGCTGACGATCGATGATCGCTTCGTCCATGCCCTCCCCCCAGTCGTCCACATGGATCTCCAGAACACCGGGAGCGTCACCGTCACCGGGCCGGAAGCGGAGCCAGACTTCGATACGCCGTGTGCCTGCGTCGATGCTGTTTTGGACCAGCTCACGGAGAAAATCGAGGGGACGGGCGAACTGGTGGACCAGGTTGTCCAGCGCCTGATCTGCAAGGGTCTGCGGGGCCTGGGATGGGTCGAGTGTCATGAATCCGGGACAGGATACCGCATTCCAAACAGGGACGAGACCCACGTGGGTTAGGTATCCTGTTGGTGTGTGCGGGTGGAAGGAGTGCCCATGGATGAAAACTCCGCGGTTCGATCGTTCGACCACCTGATGATCCAGGCGATTGAGAAGAACGCCAGCGACATCCACATCCAGCCGGCCGCCACCATGTTGGCAATCCGTTACCGAATCGATGGCGTGCTCCAGCGTCAGGATTCCCGACCCCTGGAGCTGGCCGGCCCGCTGATCACCCGCATCAAGGTACTGGCCAACATGGACATCTCCGAGCGGCGGCTACCCCAGGATGGGACCTTCAGCCACGAGATCGGCAACCGCAAGATCAACGTCCGCTGTTCGTCGTTCCCCACCGCCTACGGGGAGCGCATGGTGCTGCGCCTGCTGTCGTCGAGCTTCATCCTCACCGATCTCAACGCGCTGGGTATCCCGTCCAAGGGCCTCAAGCAGGTCACCGATGCCGCCGGTCGTGCGGCGGGCCTGATCCTGGTGACCGGGCCCACCGGCAGCGGGAAGACCTCCACGCTGCACTCCATCCTGAGGACCCTGGACGCCGATCATCTCAATATCCTGACGCTGGAGGATCCCATCGAGATCCGGTCGCCGGAGATCGGCCAGTCCCAGGTCAACGATAGGGCCGGATTCACCTTCACGAAGGGCCTCCGCTCGTTGCTGCGGCAAGACCCGGACGTGATCATGGTGGGGGAGATGCGGGACGAGGAGACGGCCCGCATCGCCTTCCAGGCGTCGCTCACGGGCCATCTGGTGCTGTCCACCCTGCACACCACCTCCACGGTGGATACCATCATCCGGCTGCTGGACATCGGCCTGGAACCCTATCTGGTGGCGTCCAGCCTGTCGGTGCTGGTCAGCCAGCGGTTGGTGCGCACCCTCTGCCCTTGCTGTCGGGAGGAGTACGAGCCGGAAAACGACATGAAAGAATCCCTGGGGTTCTCCCTGCCGCCCCTCGAACCCTACCTCTACCGCGCCCCCGGCTGCCCCGAGTGCACCTTCACCGGCTACAGCGGCCGCACGGGGATCTTCGAGGTGCTGGAGATCAACGATCAGATGCGCGCCATGATCAAGGAGCAGAAGGGCTCGGAGACCTTCAAACAGCTCCTCAAGGACACCGGGGTCCCCACGTTGCGCCGCGAAGGGGTGCGCAAGGCGCTGGAAGGTACAACGGACGTGGATGAGGTCATGCGTGTGACCTAGGGGGGAGCGGTCCACGGGTCGCTCCCCCATACCCAGGCCGAGGAACACCTAAGGCGAGCAGCGATGCGCCGCATCCGGCGGCCGGATGACGGCCAGACCATCCTCCCAGACCACCGGCACCGCATCCCAGACATGGCGCACGAGTTCGCAGTAGTCCATGCGCAGCGCCCCCAGATCCACCACCTGATGGTCGCCCAGGTCGGTGGCCACGTGAAGCTGACCGTCGATCAACATCATCATCGACACCGGGCCGTGAAGCCGGGTGTGTTCCAGACGCACGCCGTTGCGCAGATCCCAGATCCCCACGGTGCCGTTGGCATAGCCGGCCAGCAGGGTCTGCATCGGGCCCTCCAGCAGCCCGGTGACCTCGCTGGAGGGCACGTCCATGAAACGGAACGACGGGTCGTCGGCGTCCTCGCCTGCAGCGTGCGGGTCCAACAGCTCCAGATTCCCGTCGGAGAACCCCAGCACCAGCTGGTCTCCGATCCCCAGCAGCGCGGTGGCGCCGGTACCGCCCCCGATGGCCTGGAGCTCCTCCCCCTGGAGGTCCAGCGTCAAGACGCGTCCAGCAGCAGCGAGCCGGATACCCTCCCCGTCCACCGCCACCGCCGTGGCCCCCTCGGCGAGCCCGCGGAGCGCGCCCGTGCGCGTGTAGAGGCTCGCCTGGTCCCGGGCCAGCGTGACACACCCCTCGGGCACTGCCCGGACCTGCTCGATGAGCGGAACGTCCACCGCTACCAGCTGCTGGTCCTGGGTCCGGCTCCACAGTTCGAGCTTCTCGTCATTGGTGACGAGGCACAGGGTGTCCCCCCTCGCGGACGCGGTCCGGGCCCGCTCCTGGACGGCTTTCTGCCACGTGGACGACGCCTGTTCAGCCGGCTCACCGCCGTCCAGCGTGAACCAGCCGTTGTGAGTCGCAATGAGCGGAGGATCGGCGAGCATCAGCGGAGCTCGCCACAGGGACGCGCCTGTTTCGGAGTCCCACAGCCGTACCGTGCCGTCGTCGGAGGAGGTGGCCAGGATCGACCCGTCCGCGCTGTAATTGACGAAGTTGGTCTCGCCCGCATGCCCGCGCAATTCCAGCGGCTCGCCCCCATCCAGATGCCACAGCCGGACCACGCCATCCGAGGCCGTGGCCGCCACCTGTGGCTTGCTGGGGTGCATCTCGATATCGTACAGACGGCCCTCGATGCGGCTGATGATGCGATTGGTCCCCTGCCGGTAGTCCCAGATCCGCAGGCTGCCGTCTTCAGAGCTGGAGATCAGCTGACTCTCGGACGCGAACACCACCCCCCGGGCGTTGGCCGCGTGACCGGTGAGCTTGGCGATCAGCCTGCCGTCCCGCAGATCCCAGACCCACACCAGGCCATCCACCGAACTCACCGCCAGCTTGCTGTTGTCCGGGCTGAAGGCGGCCGTCACTGCCGAGGATTCCCCCGTCGCCAATTTGTGAACCGGCTCCCAGCGCGCCGTATCCCAGACCCAGGCCTTGCCGTCGCCGCCCGTGCTGGTGAGCCACTGGCCGTTGGGGCTGAATTCCAGGTGCAACACGCTGGACGGATGGGCCGGGATCGCCGTGACCGGGCCCTCCAGATCCCACAGGCCGATGGAGCTCGCGGAGTAGCTGCCGAAGGCCACGTAGCGGCCATCCGGGCTGAATTCCAGGTCGGCGCCATCGAACGCCAGGCCGGATACGACCTCGAGCTGGGCGCCGCTGCGCGTGTCCCACAGCCGCAAGGTGTTGTCCAGGCCCGCGGATACCAGACGCTTTCCGTCCGGCGCAACGGCCACCCCCATCACCTGGCTATCGTGACCGCTCGGCGCGCGGTTGACCTGCTCGATACCGAGGTCCCAGATCTGCAGGACCATGTCGGTGGACCCAGACGCCAGCAAGCGGCCGGTGGGGCTGATGGAGAAGGTGTAGGTCCCCGAGTCGTTGCCCTCGATGATCCGCGGTTTCTCGCCCGTTCCGGGTTTCCACAGATGGATGGTACCGTCCCACCCGCAGGAGGCGAGGGTTCCATCGGCCGGGTTGAAGGCCACGTCCCAGACCTTGCTCACGTGGCCCTCGAGGACCTCCACCTGCTTGGCAGCCGCCGCATCCCAGATGCGCACCGAGCGATCGATGCCCCCCGACGCCAGCAGGCGGCTGTCCGGGCTGAACGCCAGGTTGGTCACCGCCGCGGTGTGCCCCGTCATCACCCGTACGTCGCGGGTTTCCAGGTCCAGCAGCCGGATCTTGCGATCGCGACCGCCGCTGGCCAGGAGCTTGCCGTCCGGGCTGAACGCCACGCCATTGGTGCCGCCCTGGTGGGATTCCAGCACCACCGGAGCCTGGCCACCGGCCAGGTCCCAGATGCGTACGGTGCCGTCCCCGCCGCCGGAGGCCAGCCGATGGCCGTCGGGGTCGAACGCCAGGAAGTTCACCGCGCCCTTGTGGCCGGCGAGGCGTTCGCTGCTGCCGTTTGCCAGGTCCCACAGCCGCATCTCGCCGTCCCAGTCACCGGACGCCAGCAGCGCGCCGTCCGGGCTGAACGCCACCGCGTAGACCTGGTCCTCGTGCCCACGCAGCACCCGCAATGCCATCGAGCGGATGTCGTACAGGTGGATCGAACGATCCCCACAGGCCAGCGCCCCCCGGTTGGCGGCCCG
The DNA here is from genome assembly GCA_964504165.1 of uncultured Rickettsiales bacterium. Lineage (GTDB taxonomy): Bacteria > Myxococcota_A > UBA796 > UBA9615 > CAYRNR01 > CAZDDH01. The sequence goes on from CAZDDH010000025.1 coordinate 47,991, forward strand.
GGGGGAAGTCAACGCAATTAAAACCGCGCCCCCGGTGGCCCCCCCCCCCCAAAACAAGCGTTG
>CAZDDH010000025.1:48063-57399 GCA_964504165.1 uncultured Rickettsiales bacterium
CACAGGCCACGGCCACGGTGTGGCCGTCCGGGCTGAAGGTCACGTCATTGATCACGGCGCCGAGGGTGGCCCGCAGCACCAACTGCTGGCGTTGCAGGCTCCACCAAAGGGAGCGGGCCAGGGGCGAGTCCTCGATCTCCAGCGACGAGCGTAGCTTGGCCCGCGCCTCCAGCAGGTCACCACGCCCCATGGCGGCCCGCGCCCCTTCGCGCTGGGCGTCCGCCTGCCGCGACAGGGCGATCTCCTGCTGACGCCGCGCCTCCCGCTCCCGCTCGGCGAGGGCCAGGGAAACCAGCATGGAGACCAACGCCACCAAGGCCAGGACCCCGAAACCAGACAGGGTCAGCAGCCGCTTGCGCTGGGCACGCCGTTGTTCCCGTTCTTCGCAGGCTTCGAGGAACACCTCGATCTCCCGGGGTACCCGGGTCGTCGTCCTGGCCAGGATCCGGCGGGCCTCGGCCAGCGCGTCCCCGGCCCAGACCTCTTCTTTGCGCCGCCCCCGCCGCTCCCACAGCTCCGCCGCCTGGCCGATCTCCGCAAGGAACACCAGCTCTTCACGGCTCTCGTCGATCCACTGGGAAAGCTGCTTCCAGCACCGGATCAACGACTCGTGCACCAGCTCCAGCTCGCCCCCTTTATGGGCGCCGCCGCGCCGGCTCTTGCGCACGGAGATCAGCCGGGACTGGGTCAGACGGGCCAGCACGTCCTCCGAGCCCACCTCCAGCCCCTCCAGGACCCGCTCGGTGGGCAGGACTCGCCGCGTGCCCTCCGGGGTCACCAGCCGCAACAGGATCTCCCGCGTCGCCCTCACCTGGGCGGGCGTCATACCCTGCAGCACCCCTTCGGCGTGCTCGGCCAGGGCGCCGGCGACCCCTCCCAGCGACTCGTAGGTCGAGCGACGCAACGTGCGTTCATTCTTGTCCCGCCGGTCCCACAGGGTCTGCACCGCAAACTGCAGCAGCGGCAGGGAGGCCGGTTCGCCCCGCACGTCCGCCACCATCTCGTCCACCAGCCCCGGGTCGTCGAAGCGGTAGCCCACCACCTCCAGCGGCCGGGTGAGGATCTCGGCGAGCGCCTCCGGGCCCGGCGTGCGGATCACCGTCACACGGCCCAGCACCTCGCGCACCTGCGGGCTGAGGGCCAGGCGGCCCAGGAAATCATCCCGCATGGTGAAGATGACCCGCACCGGCCCCTCGGGATCGTCGGCGGCGGTGCAGATGGCCCGCATAAACCGCTCCCGCACGCGCTCCGACTCCACCAGCGAGAACAGCTCCTCCACCTGGTCCACCACGAGCAGCACCTGGCGCTGTTCCACCTCGGCGAGCTGCTGGAGCTTGAGGCCCAGCAGGGATGGAGACTCGAGAAACTCGGCGGCCAATCCGGTGGCTTCTCCAGGGGACGACGGCGGGGCGCTGACCACCGACGGGGCCGCCTCCTCCCAGGTCACGGTCTCGCCGTCCGCCGACACGTCTTGGGGGCCGGCGTCGAGCTTCTGCAGGGTGGGCGTCGCCCCCCCCCTGGAGGAGGTGGTGCTGCGGGTATGGACGCTCGTCTCCCCGTGGAGCAGGCGGGAGGCCATCGACAGGAACGGGTCGTCCCCGGGCCGCATGGACAGCACCAGCCAGGGCCCCTGTTCCCGCAACCGTGGGACGATTCCCGCCTGCACGAACGAACTCTTGCCAGCTCCCGACGGCCCCACCACCGGCAGCACCGGTTCCTCGCGCAACCGCTCCAGGAAGGCAGCCACCTCGCCGTCCCGCCCGAAGAAGACGTCCGCGTGGCGCTCTCCGAAGGCCTGCAAGCCCCGGAAAGGACTCTGCTCGTGGTCGAAGCGTACCCGGCCCGGCGTCACCAGCGCGGCCAGCGCCTCCACGGCCTCGGCGGCGCTGGGGCGCTCCGCCGGATCCTTGGCCAGGCATCGATCGATGAGGGCGGCCAGCTCGGGCGAGGACGCCGCCAGCGCCGGATCGGTGGCGATGGGGTCTGGCTCCGCCAGCTTCCACGCCAGCGTGGCGATCACCGTCTCCATGTCCTGGAGTGGCCGGCGGCCGATGACCAGCTCGTGCAGGACAATGCCCAGCGCCCACACATCAGCGGCACCCGTCAGTTCCCCGCCGGTCCACTGCTCGGGGGCCATGTAGGCGGGCGTACCGCAGAGCTTCTGACCGTCCGACTGCAACGCCTCCAGCAGACGGCCGGCTTCGAGGGTCTCTGCGCCCCCGGCCAGCGCCGGAGCGGCCGCCTTCTCCTGGATCATGCGGGCCAACCCGAAGTCCAGCACCCGTGGGCGCCCATCCCGCGGAATCAGCACGTTGTCGGCCTTGAGGTCCCGGTGCAGCACACCGTGGCCATGGGCTTCGGCCAGGGCCTCGGCGATGGCCAGCCCCAGCCGAGCGGTCTCGCGCACGCTGGCCACCTGGTCGGTGAACCGCTCGCGCAGCGTCTCCCCCTCCAGGTATTCCAGGGCCACGTAGGGCTGGCCGTTGTGCTCGCCGACGCCGTAGATGGTGATGATGTTGGGGTGGCTGAAACGGGCCGTCGCCCGGGCTTCCATCAGGAAACGACGGGCCGCGTCCGGCGATCCGATCTGCCTGGGGTGGACCACCTTGAGGGCCACCTTGCGGCCCAGCTGGGTGTCACGGGCCAGGTAGACCTCGCCCATGCCGCCGCGCCCGATGAGACGCACCACCTTGAAGTGATCCACCTCGGTGCCCGGCTCGATGGGTGTCGGGCCAGGTGCCTCCCCGATGTCGGCGAACCCGCCGTGTTCCCACGGGGTGGTGCGCTGGCCGTCGCTGTCGGGTCGATCATTCATCCCTACCCCGGTCTTCCGGATCGATAGATTGTCTATCCAGATCCGAGCTGCCGTCGAGCTCGGAGGCCGTTTTTCTCCACGCGCGGGGGCGCCCGCAGATCCAGTGACCGGTTGGTGCCCCCGCGCGTTCTATGGGAACATGACGTTGGACTGTGTGTCGCAGCGGTTCGTCCGAGGGAGGCGAATTCACGCTGCCGGGGCGTGGGGAACAAGGGGAGAACGTGGCGAATCCGGTAGGGGAAGTGGGGCAATACGAGCTGCTCGACGCCATCGGGCAAGGGGGGCTGTCCCGCGTCTACCTGGCCCACCACGCCCAGACCTCCGGCGAATTCGCCCTCAAGCAGTTTGTCCTGCGGCAGCCGGCAACCAGCCGCTTGCTCGAGACCTTGCGCGACCGCTCCGGCCGCGTGGTGGGGCTCCGCCACCGCAACCTGGCCCAGGTCATCGAGCTGGTGGAGACAGACGACCACCTGTCCATCATCTCGGAGATCATCCGCGGGATGACACTCAAGGAGATCCTGGCCCGCTGTGAACGCAAGGGCATCCTGCCCGTCCCCGTCGCCGCGGGCATCGCCCAGCAGCTGTGCGACGGGCTAGCCTTCCTGCACGCCACCCCCAACGAAGACGGCCGCTCCAGCAACCTGGTCCACGGCGACATCAAGCCCAGCAACGTGATCGTCGGGGAAGACGGCGTGGTCAAGCTCACCGATTTCGGGATGGCCGAGGCGGAGATCAGCCTGCTGCGCAGCCCGGCCTTCGCCATGGCCAAGGGGGCGATGCTCTACCTGAGCCCCGAGCAGGTCCGGCGTGCGCCGCCCGACACACGTTCCGATCTGTTCGGTGTGGCCGTCGTGCTGACCCAGGCCATCACCGGCGAGTTCCCCTTCGGGGGCAAATCGCTGGACCAGGTGTTGCTCAACATCACCAACTCCCGCATCGACGCGGCCATGGTCCAGGTGGGGCAACGCTGTGCGGCCCTGGTCCCTGTTCTGACGCAGGCCCTGGCGTCCCGGGCCATCGATCGATACAGCACGGCCCAGGAATTGCGGGACGCCATCGCCGGAGCCGCCGGGGAGGTGGCCGATCCCCCCGCGCTGGCCGCCTGGCTCGCCGAATGGTCGTTCGATGAGCCGGCCAGCCCGTCCGAACCCTCCACCGGGCACAGCAGCGGCGACGAGGAAAGCTCCAAGCGGTTCGTCGGCCGGACGGTGGCCGGCCAGTACCGCATCAAGCGGCGCATCGGCCAGGGCGGGATGGGCGAGGTATTCCTGGCCCGCCAGGGTGGCGATGCGGGGCGCAGTGTGGTGGTCAAGATCCTGATCCCCCCCCCGGACGCCGACCTGGACGTCTCGCTGTTCGAGCGGTTGTTCTTGCGGGAGGCTGCCGCCGCGGCGGGGCTCAAGGCCCCCAACACGATCACCATCTACGATTTTGGCCGCACGGACGACGGCATCCTCTACATCGTCATGGAGTACCTCAAGGGGGAGACGCTGTACGACACCATCGAGGGCCAGGGCCCCTTCGACGAGGGCCGCACGACCCACGTGGCGTTGCAGGTGGCGCAGGCGCTGCTGGAGGCCCACGGCCGCGGCATCGTCCACCGGGACCTCAAGCCGGTCAACGTGATGCTGGTGGACCGTAACAACGACCCCAACTTCGCCAAGGTGCTGGATTTCGGGCTGGTCAAGCACACGGATCGGTCGGGCGAACGCAGCGAGCTGACCTTTGCCGGGAAGTTCCTCGGTTCCCCCAAGTACGCTGCCCCCGAGCAGCTGCAGAGCCGCCAGGACGTGGACAGCCGGGCCGACGTTTACGCCTTCGGGTTGCTGCTGTACTTCATGCAAACTGGCACGGCGCCCTTCGACGGCGACATGCGCCAGATCATCGCCTCCCAGTTGTTGTCGCCGCCCCGCCCGATGCAGGAGATGAATCCCCAGCGGGACACCTCCCCCGAACTGCAGGAGGTCATCAATCGCTGCTTGGAGAAGGACCCGGCAGACCGCTTCCAGCACATGGGGGAGATCATCGACACCCTGAGGGGCACGGTCTCCAAGGCCAGCTGGAGCAAGCTCCGGGAGAACTACGACGAGGACGGCTACATCAGCGACAGTTCGCTGCCCTCCATCTCCGAGCCCTCGGTACCGGAAGAGCCCGTTTCGGTCACATTCAAGGTGCCGCACGACGTCCGCCCGACAAAGCCGCCGACTCAGGCGCCACCGAAGAAAAGCAAGAACCGGCTCATATTGTGGTTGTGCCTCGGCATCGCCGCCATCGCCCTCATCGCGCTGAGCACCGTGGGGGGATATCACCTGGCCACCCAGGACGACCCGGCCCCAGGTACCGAGGATGAAGTCCAACCCACGCCGGAGGAAGTCGTAGAGCCAGTCGATGGCGCCATCATCATCGACAGTACCGCCGTGGTGGCCACGGTCTCCGTCGATTCGACCCCCCGCAACTCCACCGTCTCCCTGGTGCGGGACGGCGCCGAGGAGGTGCTCGGCACCACGCCGTTGGTCACCGACATCGCCCTCGATGCCGCCGAGGTGGAGGGGGATCTCGTGCTCGTCGTGCGCAACGATGGGTACCAGGATTCCACCATCCGCGAGGGCCTCACCGACGGCAAGCTGGTGACCTCGGTGACCCTGAAACGCCCCTCGACGTCCAAGAAATGGGTCCCCGAACGCACCGACGACAAGGTCAAGACTCCCGGCGATGAGAAGGGCAAAGAGAAGGAGAACCTGCGGGAATTCAAGGACGATCCCTACTGATCGTCCTCCGTGGTCTCAGGGATCTGCGCCGGATCCGGCGGGAAGAACGCGGCCATCCAGCGGTCGGTCACCAGGCGATGCCCCGCCTCGTTGAAGTGGATGTCCCCGTGGATGTAGTAGCGCTCCAGCACCGCCTCGGCCGGTTCATCCCCGATCAGCACGGCGAACAGGTCGAGGAACTCGATCCCCCGCTCCTGGCAGTAAGCGGCCCAGAACTCGGTCTGGTGGCAGGTGCGCAGCCCCTGACGGACCTGTTCCGGCCAAGGGTAGATGGTGACGGTCACGCGGATATCGTGGCGTTCGCATAGCTCGACGAGCCGATCCATGCTCGCGGCGGCCAGCTCCAGCCCCTCCCGGCCCCACTTGTCGTAGATGGCCTCGTCGTGGGTCCAGCGGGCCCGCTCGCGGAAGAACCCGTCGAAGTACTCGTCCAGGTACTCCTCCTCCAAGGAGGGCTTACCGAGCATCTCGTACTTGATCAGCCGGAAGGTCCGCGAGTACTCCCAGATGGGCGTGGGGACATCCACCGGACCGAAGGGGGTGTCGCCAGGATTCTCCGAGCCTGGCACGAAGCTCGCGTACCCTATCTCGTCCTGGGGATCGGAGATGTCGATGAATACGTGCAGCTCATCCAGCTGCAGGCCCCGCTCCTCGATCAGGGTACGCATCTTGAGGTCGAACAAGCACGGCGAATAGCTGGAGACCGCGGCGTTTAGCACCTCCACGCCCCGGGCGGCCAGCGCCTCGTCCGCCAGTCCGACGAAGGTCTGCTCGTAGTCGTAGCCGATGCCCTCGGTGAAAGAATCTCCGATGAACACCACCCGCGGGACGTCCGAGGCCAGGGGGATCTCCCGCACCGCCCGGTCCCTGAATCCCAGGGAATTCGTCGCCAGCGTGTAGCGCATCGGACCCCAGCGGTCCTCCTTGGCCGAGCTGGCCATGAAGCCGTGGTGGAAGCTCGGGTCGAACTGCCGGATGGGATCTTCCTGCCAGATATCCATCGTGAAGCGGTGGTAGGTCAGCATCCCCGCCACCAGGTCCGTCAACACGAAGGTCACCGCAAAAAACAGCAGCGCGAAGAGGATGCGGAAGCGCTTGAAGCGGTTCTCGGTGGCGGGGGGCGGCTGCGCCATGGTCCCTTTCGAAGACGGCTGGAGTTGAACAATGGCCAGGAATGGCTAGTGTATCCTCGCCGCACGGGTCACCGCGATGCCCGGCGGCCGAAAGGGAGACCGATGAGAGATCCCCGCAGGGTCCGCGCCCGCAAGCTGCCCCCCGTGTACTGCCCGTTCTGCAAGGAGAAGGTGCCCAAGGCCAAGAAGCGCTCCGACCTGTTCAGCGTCGATCCCGTGAAGGCGGGCACCTGTGTGTGCGGTGCCTCCTTCGTCTACGACCCCACCGGCCTGCACGGCGGCGACGCCCTACTCGACGTGCTCACGCTGGCCACCGGCGACCTCTCCTCGGCCATGAAGCTGCAGCCCAAGAAGGACTACCGGTTGGCGATCATCAACGAGAGCTACCAGCGGGAGACCCCCACGGGTAACCAGCCCAAGATCTGGTTCGTCGAGCTGCGTAACTGAGCCCCCCTTTCTGATATCCGGACGCGGTGCGGGTGGGGCTGGTGTTCGACGTGGGCGGCCGCGGCGACAAGAGCTTCAACGACTCGGCCTACGCGGGGCTGGTGCGGGCCCGGGACGAGCTGGGCGTGCACATCGAGTACATCGAGCCCGGGGACGGGGCGGACCGGGAGAGCGCGCTACGCGCCTTAAATCGAGGACTCCGTTCGCTGTATCGAATTCGGCAAACCAGACATCCGGATCCTTCACGGAGATTTCCCCATGGTCTACCAGAGCATCTTCCGAGAGCTATAGGTGGTGGTTCGCCACGGGTGGACGCCACTCAAAGGGGACGTCACCGACCCGGTACCACTGGATGTAGGGCGAATCGGGCATCCGTGGTTTTGTCGGGAATGCCGTGAACAGGGCAATTTCACCGTCCTGTTCCCCTTGCGCGAACCAGTCCCGGGTCATGATGGCGGACGCAGGCGTGTTGACGGCTGCAGCGAGGCCGGGGCGATCCCAGGCGGGCTAGCCTGCACTTCTCACTAGGATCGCCGCGCCCTCCCTTGTCCCCCAACACCACAAGGAATACGGCTCCTCTCGGAAATACATACACTCGGTATTCCTCTCGGTCGCCGCATCCCTTGTGGTGACGGGGTCCTGCTGGATCATCACGGCACCTGGTATCGGGTGGCCCCGGGCGGTTACCCGCCCAGGGCTCCCACAGATCCGGACGTGCGGGATTCCCGCATCCGGCTCCTCAAGGTACGGCGTTCGCTGACGGACGGTAGACGCTGTGCACGGCACGAGGAGGCGGGAGCGGTATGCGTTTCATCAACGCGTTCCACCAGTCCCAGCACCGTCGCGCAGAGTTCGACTGCCGCATCAGCCATTTGCGCCAGATGTGGCAGACCTCGCGATAGAAGCGAGCCAGTGCCCAGTAGTTGCCGATGATGCCGTAGTAGCCGTAGTGGCCGCGCAGCTTCAGCGCCAGCACATCTCGCTGTTCGGTAAGCGGAAGGTGCCGGTTCTTCCGGCACCAGTCCCGTACCCGTCTCAGGGCGCGGGCCAGCCGGGATGGACGCCGTTTTCTGTTTGACCACCCAGTAGCCCCGGCACGATTTCGCCCAGTAGTGGGTAAAGCCGAGCAGGTCGAAGCTGCCGGGTTTGGGCGGAGTGTCGTCACCGCTGCTTCCCTGTCGGGGCGGTCCGAAGTGGATAAGCCGCGTCTTCCGTCCGTCCCCTTTGGGGAGGTGCACCCGCCGCACCCGTGGTGCGCGGTACGTGTTGGATTTCAGCCGGTCGAGCAGCGATTGCAGGTTCCCTTCCAGGTCTGCCGCATACTCGTCCGCCGTCTGTCCGTCCACGCCCACCGCCCCGTCCTTGCGGGTGCGACGGTGGGCCTCTTTGAGGAAATCCATGTCGATGACGTGGGATAGGCTCCGAAACACCCTCTCCGGGTGCTCCCTCGCCAGTTCCGCTATCCGCCAGAGTCTCGTGGAGACGGGCCCGGAGTTCAGTGGCTCCATCGTCTTTCCCTCCAACGGGTTCCGTACCCTGGCGGCCTCTTTGCTCCACCGGATCCCTGGGGAGAGTTCCCCGATTTCATCGCTCGTATGGCCGCTCTGACTCCCGGATGCCCTTCCCGCCTCGCCTTGGGTTTCCTCTGCTTGGCGGTACCTCGATTGCGCGTCCTTGTTTGCTCCCCTCTACCGCGACGCGCGGGGCGGAGGGGCCAGGGCTCCCTGTTCTACCCGGCGCCCTCGTGCCGGGTCGTCTTCATCGAGGAAACATCCGGGCCTCCCAGGTTCCTGGGGGATCCTCGCGTACGTGCCCCGCTCTCAGACCCCGGCGGAGCCTCGGCGCCAGACCCAACTAGACGCCTCGGTGTTGCCTGCCACCAATCTCACGGTGGCGGCCTCCACGAAATGCACTGATTTCGGGGCTCCATCACGCGGCTCGCACGCTGGCTGTGTACGCTTCGCAGCCGGGGTTGCCCCACGACCACGCAACACTCGCTTCCGGCTGGCGGGTCTACCTTGGCCGGGTGGGACTTGTACCCACAGGGTCCCGAAGAAGGTTTCCGCCATTTACTAACTCATGGCTTCCTCCTTCTCCAGGCTTGGCCTGGCGCACGAGAAGTGCGGGCTTCTATGAGGCGGCCTCCTGTCAACTCCCCAAGCCCTGACGCTCA
>CAZDDH010000026.1:0-43255 GCA_964504165.1 uncultured Rickettsiales bacterium
AACGCCGGCGCTCGTCCTCTTCCCGTTCCCGTCGCCGTCGATCCTCTTCGGCGCGGCGCTCGTCCTCTTCCCGTTCCCGACGTTCCCTATCCTCGGCGCGCCGTCGTTCCTCCTCGCGAGCTTCCCGCTCCTCCTCGCGACGCCGCTCCTCCTCGCGCTTGGCCTCGGCCTCTTCACGCGACATGTCCATGTCGACGAAGCTGAGGTCATCCTCGTCGCCGAAGCCTCCGAAGACCATCTCCTCTTCTTCTTCCTCGTCGATACCGGCGAAGAGGTCCACGTCCATGTCCAGGGCCATGTCATCTTCTTCGGCTTCAGCCATCACCTCGGCCGCGGTCTTGGGACGCTGGCCGGTGATGAGCTCCGTGACCATCGGGGGCAGATCCACCACCATGGAGCTGGGGGCGCTGTGGATCTCCTCGACGACTGTCCGGTCCCACGAGCTTGCGCTGGGATCGAACAGACGCATCTTGATCTTGTAATGATCGGGCTTGGTGCCGTCGGTCACCGAGCCGATGATCAGGGCGCTATACCCGTTGTTGGTCGCAAACTTTGCAAGGCAGGAGGTGCTCCCGGGGCAGCCGTTGTCGAACTCGTCGGCACCGTGCTGCATGGTGAACTCATATTCACCCCCGATGTCCACCTCGCTGACAACCAATGAGGTGATGTTCACCACCACGTTCTTGGTGATCCCGGAGCCGCCACCGGTGAATTCGAGTACGCCGCACGTCTGTGCTCCAGCCACGGAGTCCAGCGCGAAGAAACTCAACAGAAGCGCCGTTGACGCCAATACCAGCCGAATCTTCGGACTCATCGACAAACCCTCGGTTCTTGCGGAGCTGGAACATCCAGCACCTGCATCGTCAAACGAACGAGGAAACGATTCGTTCCGCACGTTCTTTTGACGCCGGTAGCCCTTTCCCGCAATCAGCCCCTGGATAGTGAGGCTTACAACACCCGGGCTCTCCGCCGAGGGCAATCTACCACAAACGCAAATCATGTAAAATATCCGTGAATACGTGGCTCGTTGACACGGCCCTTGCAGCTCATCCACCCTGAGTCCATGGCGACCAGACGTCCCACCCATCGCTTCATTCCTGGCCTGACGACCTGCCTGGCTCTCGGCCTTGTCTGGGGCACGGTCGATGCCCTGGCCAGCTGGGAGCGATCCGCGCTGTTCCTGGCCCCCCGTCAGGTCCTGTTGTTGCTCGTGTTGGGCGGCGTGCTGGGGGCCGCTGTGGGTGTCGTGCCGGGACTGCTGACCGGTATCGTGCCACGTCTCAGGGCGCCGCTGTCGGCCGGGGCTCTGACCCTATCCTTGATCACGGCCGTGCTCGGGATCTCCCGCCTGGTCCGCGAGCCGGTCATCGGCCGGGATGTGCAGCTGCTACCCGGTGGGCTGCCGGTCGCGCTGGCTGCGACGGCTCTGCTCGCCCTGGCCCCGTGGATCGCCACGTTGTGGATCGAGCGGCGCCGCGAGGCCACCGCCGTGCTGCTGTGGAAGCTGTGGGCCGCTGCGTTGATCCTGGTCACCTGGTTCACGCCGATGTCCCCCAACCCGAGGGGCCCGTCCTCGCCGGCGGCCGGCGACGCGCCCAACCTCGTGCTGGTCACCCTCGATACCTTCCGGGCCGATCACGTGGGTGCCCTCGGAGCCCATGGCGACCCCACGCCCAACCTGGATGAGCTCGCGTCGCAGGGCGTTCTATATGAACGCGCGTTCGCGCAGATCCCTGTAACAGGGCCTTCACACGCTTCGATCATGTCCGGTGTCTACCCCTGGACCCACGAGACCCTGGCCAACGGCGTGGCCATGCCCGAACACGTTCCCGTGCTGTCGGAGACTCTGGGCGGCCAGGGGTATCGGACGGCCGCCTTCGTCAGCGCCTTCGTCCTCGATGGCGTGTTCGGATACGGGCGGGGCTTCCACGTCTACGACGACGCGCTGCTAACCCCCAAGGGCCTGTATTCACTATCTGTGATGCGCGTCTGGGAACAGGTGCGGGTTCGTCTCGGCTCCATCTCCGATCTGGAACGTCGCGGCGACCGGACCGTCGACGAAGCCCTGGCCTGGATGGCGACCACAAAGGAAGACGAGCCGTTCTTCCTGTGGGTCCATCTGTTCGACGCCCACGGCCCCTACGAGCCGCCGGCTCCCTTCGATACCCGGTATTACCAGGGCGATCCCCGGGACCCGTCGGTGAGCACGATGGACCAGGCCACGGGCCTTGCCAGCTACCTGTTGCCGTCCCTGTCCGGGATCACCGACCTTCGTTGGCCCCTGGCCCAGTACCGGGGGGAGATCGCCTTCTGTGATGCCCAGCTGGGAAGGCTACTGGGGGGGCTGGAGGAGTCCGGGCACGCGGACGACACGGTGCTGGTCGTGGTCGCCGATCACGGCGAGAGCCTCACGGAGCATGGGTATTACTTCAATCATGGTTCCAAACTGTACGAGCCATCGATGCGGGTACCGCTGGTGATCGTCGCCCCCGGGAAGATGCCTGCAGGGACGCGCTCGTCGGAGGTCGTGGAGAACATCGATCTGTTGCCCACGATCCTGGATCTGCTCGGGCTGGCCGTGCCGGACGACCTCCCGGGGACGAACCTGGCGGCCGTCTCGGCCGGGGAAGGGGAGGTGGGCCAGGCGATCACGGTGACCTACGACCGCGACCTCAATCGTTCCGAAGGGGAGACGATGCGGTACCGGATGATCGGAATCCGTACCTCCAGATTCTCGTTCGTTTACCATGAGAAAGGTCCGCAAGAGTTCTACAACCTCGTGGAGGATCCGCAGGAGCTGAACAACCTGGCGTCCCGCGCGGACCACGGGTTCGTGGTCCAGGAACTGGTCGTCAAGGCCGAGGAGATTCTGGAGTCCGCCGGGACCGGAGCCTTCGAGCGTTCGGCCGGGGCATTGGGCGCGGGTACGGAGGAGCGTTTGCGTGCCCTGGGGTATGTTGAAGATGACGAAACTCGGTAGTCCTCGGCAGCGCGATGGGAGATGGCGATGAAGAAGGGCGTGCGGCGCTGGTTTCTTCCCGGTATGGGGCTGGGATGGGGGATCGTGTTGCTCGTCCTGGCGGGGATCTTGCCGTTCAACCCCCACTTCATCGACGAACCCTTGCTGGCCGTGCTGGTGATGATGGTGGTGCCCGCGCTGCTGGGCGGGGGCGTCGCTCTCCTGATCGCCGCCATCGGTGGCCGCGTCCTACGGACCCGCCGCCGGCTCGACGAGGTCTGGGTCACCCGGGCCCGACGGGCCATGTTGCTGTGCGGGCTAGGGTTACTGGTGGTCTGCGTGACGAGCTGGCTGGCCCCCCCTCGCACGCTCAATACGCGCCTGCTGATCTACGGCGTGGACGGGGCGACCTTCGACATCCTCGATACCATCCGCCCCCTGGGCATGACACCCAACCTGGATCGGATGATGGAGCGGGGGGCGTCGGGCAAGCTCCGGTCCGTCGAGCCGTTGCTGAGCCCCATCTTGTGGACCACCATCGCCTCGGGGCAGCCCATCGAAAAACACGGCATCGCCGGCTTCCACACGACCAATCCCGAGTGCAAGGCGGCCCGCATCTGGGACATCGCCGAGTCCCACGGGATGGTCGTGGGGATGTACAAGTGGCTGGTGACCTATCCACCCCGGGAGGTCCGTGGATTCATGGTGCCCGGGTGGCTGGCCACCGGCACTGAGAGCCATCCGGCGGATCTGGGATTCGCCCGTTCGTTCGAGCAGGGGCAGAAGGCCCGTACCGGTGGGAAGGCGAACGCGGGGGGAGCCCCTGTAGATACGGTCGGCCCCCTGGGCTTCGCCATCGAGGGCACCCGTCACGGGCTCCGTCTGTCCACCCTGGCCGCCGCCACACGGCTCTCGCTGGAGGGCAAGTTCACGGATATGCACGAGGGGGAACGGCTGCTCAAGGTCCATATGCTCCGGGCCCAGATCGACAGGGATCTGTTCCTGGGGCTGATGGAACGATACGACCCGGCCGTGGCCACCTTCACTTACTACCCGACGGACGCCGTGGCGCACCGGTCCTGGCGTTACTACGAGCCCGACAAATTCGGTGGCGTGGACGCGGCAGGCCGAGACCTGTGGGATTCCATCCCGGCCACCTACCGGCAGGCGGACGATTTCCTGGCGGATTTCCAGGAGTACCTCCCCGCCAGCGCTACAGTGATGATCCTGTCCGATCACGGCATGCAGCCTGCGGGCAAGAATGGCAGCGCGATCTTCGGTATCCGCGGTGGGCAGGTGAAGCAGCAGTTGGAAGATCAGGGAGCCGTCGTCGACGTCGCTCAGGTGGGCATGAAGGTCACCGTGGCGGTGGGAGCGGACAGCCCCGTGGCCGCGGAGGCCGTCAAGGAGCTGCTGGCCCAGTTCACGGTGGCCGGCAAGCCGATGTTCTTCATCGAGGAGCTGTCCGATGGTGTGCTCGGGCTGACGATGGCCATCGGGGGCGATCTGGCGGCCAAGGCGGGGGAGACCGTGCAGCTTCCCGACGGCGAGCCGCTGCCGCTGGAGCAATTCTTGCGTACACGCGCCGATTTTTCCGGCGTGCACCAGGCCGATGGCGTGATCTTGATCAGCGGGCCGAACATCCGTGCCAGCGAACTCATCGATGGGGCCGATCTGTACGACGTGGCGCCCACGGCGCTGGCCACATTGGGTCTCCCGCCTTCCGCAGACATGCCGGGCCGCGTGCTCGAGAACGTGTTCGTCGAGGCTCCCGAATTGCCCGACGGGCCCGAGAGCTACAGCGATCTACTGGTGACGCATGATTTTGTCGTGGTGGAAGGATCGGCGACGGGAGATGCGGCCCTGGAAGAGCGGCTGCGTGCCCTGGGGTACGTGGACTCCCCCGGGGAAGATCCGTGAAGCTACTGGTCGTCTCGCGACGATACCCCCCCGATCTGTACAGCGGCACCGAGACGGTCATCTCCCACCTCGTGGAGGCGGCGCGTTTGGAACACCAGGTCAAGCTTGTCGCCGGCTGGGTCCGGGACCCGGCGCTGCTCCCCCCGGACGCGGTCAAGGTCAAGCTGGCCGGGCTGCCCCGACCGGCCGCCTGGCTTCGTATGGCCCGGGCGGCCCGGCGTACGGCGGGGTCGTTCCGCCCGGACGTCGTGCTGGCAAACTCCATCGAGACCCCCACCTCCCTGGCGCCCACGGCGGCCATCGTCTACGACTTCAATTTTGGCAGCTCCCGGAGGCTGGCCACGGCGCGCCTGCGCCGGCAGTTCTACAAACGGCAGGCCCGCAAGCTGGCGCGGGTGGTGGTGATCAGCGAGGCGACGCGGAAGGCCGCCGTCGATGCGGGATTGGCCCCCCAACGTCTGGCCGTGATCCACCCGGGGGTCGATACCACCTGTTTCACGCCGTCGTCCGCCGGCGATCCGCCGGACGGGGACGGTAACCCGGCCATCTTCTCCTATCCGTCGCGCATCATCCCGGGCAAGGGCCAACACCTGGCCATCGACGCCTTCCGCACCTTTTGCCGCCGGGGCGGTGAGGCCGTGCTTCATATCGCCGGATCGGCGCCGGATGCCGTCTACCTGGAGTCGTTGCGACAGCGCGCCGAGGGGTTGGACGTGCAGTTCCACACGGACGTGGACAGCATCGTGCCGTACTACCAGCGGGCCCACGTGATCCTGTTCCCGACGATGATGGAGGAGGGATTCGGTTACACGGCCGTCGAGGGGCTGGCCTGTGGTAAGCCGGTGATCCATTTCCGCTGCCCGGCGGTAGAGGAGGCGGTTGCCGGGCATGCCCTCGCCGTGGCCGCCGGTGATTCCGAGGCCATGGCCCATGCGATGCAATCGCTGATGACCGACCCCCGGCGACGGGAAGCCCTCGGGGAGGAGGGCCGGCGCCACGTCCTGGATCACTACTCCTGGCCGGCCATCTGGAGCCGCTACGAACAGTTGCTGATGCAGATGGCGTCGGCGGGCAGGAGCGGTTAGAGAGTGTTGAGGACGACCACGCGAGGATCCCTATTGTGAAGTGGCACGAATTCGAAGAGGGGCCGCTCGGCATCGGACGCGCTTGGACCGCCGGCGAGGTGCTGCGTCGGATCGACGACGTGCTGACGACCCTGGCCCCCCAGCTCCCGGAGCCGGGAGCGCCCGTGCTGATCAAGCCCAACCTGAACAACGATCTACCGGCCCTGGCGGGCAACTCGACGGATCTACGCGTGCTCGCCGCCCTGCTGGGAGCGCTGGTGGACCGGGGGCACCGGCAGCTGACCGTCGCCGACGGCAGCAACGTGGGCATGGAGCGCCGGCGGATCGACGCCTTTTACCGGCTGCGAGTGGACCGGCTGGCCCGGCGCCACGGGGCGCGCACGCTGGACCTCAACCGCTGTGAGGGGGTGCCTGTCCCCCTGGCCACCGGAGAGACGCTGGTGGCGCGCGAGGTCGTGGAGGCGCCGTTCCTGATCTCGGTGCCCAAGCTCAAGACCCACGTGGTGGCGGGCATGAGCCTCTCGATCAAGAACTGGATGGGGTGCGTCGTGGCCCAGCGCAAGCGGGACGTGCACCGGGACCTGGCCCTCAACCTGCATCGCCTGTCGCAGGCGGTCCGCCCCCACCTGATCGTGCTCGACGCGCTGGTGGGGATGGAGGGTGCGGGGCCCGGCGACGGCGTACCCTTCCGTATGGATACCTTGCTGGCGGGGAGGGACATGGTCCTCGTCGATCTGGCGGCTGCCCGGATGGTCGGCTACCGCTGGGACCAGCTGGGCTACCTGGCCCACGCCCGCGAAGAGGGCTGCTTCGCCGAGGATCTACCGCGCAGGGTGGCGGATGCCATCGCCGTGGAGCGACGGATCCTCGAGGCCCCGCCCCGGTCTCCCCTGGCCGGACTCAGCGAACACAAGCTGCTGTGGCCCCTCAAGCGGGCGGTGCGGCCGGTCGTCGATCACCCGGTGATCAGCCGGACCGCGTATCGCCTCGGGGTGATCCAGGATCGGTACCGCGTGGACGACGACCAGCTTTCGGGCTTCGTTCGGGACGAGCAGCGGTGCCGGAGCTGTGGACGCTGTGCTCGCGTCTGCCCGGACAGCATCCCCGAGGAGGCCATCGGCACCACCGAACAGGGCCAGGGATGCCTGGGGTGCCTGTATTGCTACTGGATCTGCCCCTGCGGGGGGATCGAACTTCGGGGAGACGCAGGGTATCTGGGCGCCCACATCGACCGCTACAAGAGGGCGATCGGGAAGCTCTGAAGACCGCTACTGCTGGGGTAGCTCCAGCTTGCCTTCCTCGACCATCTTGTCCACCCCTTCTTGGGTCATGACCAGCTTGAACTGGCCATCCTCGATGGTGAGCAACTCCACCGAGTCCAGTGTTTCACCCAAGGTGGGGTCCTGAACCCGCTGCTGGGCCAGATTCTGGTTGGCGTCGTCGGTGATGTCCTGGCCGGCGATGTACTGGCCGAGGTCGAAGGAGCCGATGTCCATCTCGTCCACGGTCAACTCCGTGAACCAGCCGTTCTCGAGGGTGAAATCGCCGACGCCGTGGATGTTGATGTAGCGCGGTTTGGCGTCTTCAGTCTCGATGGACAGGTCCAGCACCGCCCGCTGCTGTTCGTCGATGTCGATACGGAACACAGCCAGATCGGTGTCTTCACCCGAGAGCACCAGCTGGGTCAGCTCGCGGCCGGTCAGCTGGATGGTCCGGGTCTCCAGCATCTCCACGGCGAGACGATCCTCGAGGGCCTCCACCTCGGCGGGGCTCCAGCTCACCGGCTCCACATCCAACGGCTCCTTGTCCAGCACCAGGCCGATGAGGATCTGCGGCCCGCCGATGAGCAGGGCCGCCGCCCCGCCGCAGCACGCGAAAAACCCCACCAGGACGAACACGATGCATCCGCCGATGAACCACTTGCTAGCTTTCTTTTCCGCCATGTCTCATTCCCCTCGTTTGCGGGCTGCCCGCCGGTCGCGGGCGGCGAGCCGGCGAGACCAGGGCAGCAACTCTTCCATGTCTTCCATGATCAGGTCGGCGCCGGCCTCCTCCAGGTCTTCGATGGAGGTGGTGATGCCTCCCAGCACGGCGACGGGCAGCCCGAGCCGATGGGCGGCTTCGATGTCGCGGACCGTGTCGCCGATGACGATCGCTGGCCCGGGATCTTGCTCTCCAGCCAGCTCTCTCACCGCCGCCAGGGCCCGCTTCAGGATATCTACCCGATCGCGGCAGCCGTCCCCGTAACCCCCGACCGGGAAGAGTTCGTCCAGGCGGGCTCGCCGCAGCTTGACGCGGGCGCCGGCCTCGATGTTCCCCGTGCCCACGGCGAGCCAGCTGTTCTTGCGGCGTCGCAGGGCGTGGATGGTGTCGGGGATGCCCGGCATCAGGCGGAAGCTGGGGTTGCTCTCCAGTTCCTCGGGCAGCAACTCCATGTAGGTGTCCAGCACCCGCTGGACCAGCGGGCCCTCGGGGACCGTACCCATCGCAGCCTGGCAGGCCTCCTCGACGATGGAAAGGTCGGTCTTGCCCGCACAGACGATGGTGTCCATCGCACCGGTGACAGGGAGCAGACGATCCATGGCTCTGGCCAGGGCATCGCGGCCCGCGCCACCGCTCAGCAACAAGGTGCCGTCGATGTCGAACAAGAAGATCATGACCCGTGGATATCACAAATCGCGGGTACGGGCGCGAGCGACCCGGGCAAGATAGCGCATATTTCCGATCAAATAGCGTTTCCACAGTCTTTGCGGTTCCACCGTCAGGCGGGCGAGCCACTCGAATCCGTGCTGGTGGAGGATGGTTGGCCCGCGCCTGGTCTCTCCGGATACAAAATCCGCGGTTGCTCCCACGGCCCAGACGACCGGCGCGTGGATCCGTCCCCGGACCTGCGAGATCCAGCGCTCCTGCAGCGGTGTTCCAAAGCCGACGATCAGGATATCGGGCCGGGCCCGGTTGATGGCCGAGATGACCGGAGCGCTCCCGGCCGCCGAATGGTCGAAATACCCGTCATGGGTACCGACGATCTCCAGCCCCGGAGCCGCCTCGGTGAGTTTCTGGCACGCGCGCTCGGCCACGCCGGGCCTTGCTCCAACCCAGTAGATGCGATGACCGCGTTTAGCGGCGTGGCCGGCCAGATCCCAGATCCAGTCCGCTCCGGTCATGCGCGGCGGCAGCCGGTGCCCCAGGGCTCGTGCCCCGAGGCGCACGCCTTCGCCGTCGCAATAGACCAGATCGACCGAGCGCACGAATTCCGCCACGTCCGGCAGATCCAGGGCCTGGTTGACGGTGTGTACGTTGGCGTAGGTGACGGTGAAGCGGCCGCCGGATGCGACCATCTCGTCGACGGTGTGGAACAGGGAGTCGAGATCGACGGCGTGGACCGGGAGACCCAGCAGATCAATACGTGGGCCGCGGGGCATCCGTCGTGAGGTCCGCGGTGCTACTTCTTGGAGCCGCCGGCCTTCTTGGGGCCTGCAGCGGGAGCGCTGGTGGTGCCGGCCTTCTTGGCGGGCGCCTTCATCGGACCGCCGGCGGCGGGCTTCTTGGAACCTGCAGCTGCGGGATTCTTGGGCGCGGCGACAGGCATGGTGCGGGTGGACGGGGTCTTGGGAGCCGCGGCGGGCTTGGCGATCGCCTTGTGCTCCGGAGGAGTCAGGCCGGCCCGCTTCAGCTCGTCGTCGATGACCTCAGCGAAGGCCTCGAAGGGCTGGGCGCCGGAGATCATGCGGCCGTTGATGAAGAAGGCCGGGGTGCCGGTGACGCCGACAGCCATGCCGTCCTCGAAGTCCTTCTCGACCTCTTCTTTGTACTTGCCGTCGTCGTAGCACGTGGCGAAGACTGCCGCGTCGAGGCCCAGGTCGGCGGCATGAGCCTTCATGTCGTCGTCCGAGGTCTTGCGCGGGTTGTCGAACAGGACATCGTAGTACTCCCAGTACTTGTCCTGGTCGCCGGCGCAGTTGGCCGCCTGGGACATGAACGCTGCCCGGGGGTGCTTGGCGATGGGATAGTCGCGGAAGACGAACTTGACGGTGTCCGAGTAGGTCTCGAGGATCTGATCCGTGGTGGTCCTGGACCGTCCACAGAAGCCACACTGGAAGTCGGCGAACTCGACGATCGTCACGACCGCATCGTCCGCGCCCTTGGCCGGGTCGTCATCCGGGGATACCTCGAGGCGGAAGGGCTCGAGGGCGATCGTGACGCCGTGCTTCTCCTTGAGCTCGTCCATCACCGCCATCATCCGCTCCTGGCCGCGCTGGCGCTCGAGGTACTGGACGACACGGGGCTTCATGGCGTCGAAGTCCTGGGGACCGCGGGGAGGGTTGGCCGCGAAGAAGGCCCGCGCCTCCTCATCGGTGACGGGCTCGATCTTGTCCTCGACCTCCTGCTTCAGCCAGGCTTCCGATTCCATACCCGCCGCGGTGGCTTCCTGCTCGACGAGGGTGTCGAAGATCAACTTGTCCAGGCCCTGCTGGCGGGCCTTGTTGATGTCCATCTTGGCTTTGATGATTGCGGGGCGCGCCTCGGCGTCCAGCTCGGAAAGCATGATCTCCTTGTCGTCATAGGTGGCGACGACGTAATCGGCGTCCTCGCTTAGACCGGATCCGCCGGAGCCGGCGGTAGACGTGGAGGTGGTCTGACCACTACAGGCGACCAGGGCGAAGGGAAGCAATAACAACAGGGTATTCTTCAAGGCTCTGTCCTTTCGATGCGGGATGGGTTCGGTTTCCCCGATTCCGGGGCCTCGACCCTCAGAGTGCCCGCAACTTATTCACTACGCGGGTGACAGTCAATATTTCAGTGAAAGACACTTTCGACTGCGATCCCCAGCTGCGGCCAGGTGGCGGTGGCGCCGGGGACGTGATCGACGTTGTTCTCGTGTTCCACCTGGAACCTCACCAGCGCGTGCAGGCGGGGGCGGGATGGGAGGGCGACCCGCAGCTGGCACCCCACCTGGGTGCGGTACCGATCGGCGTTGAGCAGGTACACCTTGTCCTGGTAGACGTCCACCACTCCCACGTGGTGCATCCGTTCCAGCCAAAGCCAGGCCTCCCAGCGGCCCCCGTCCAAACCCAGCTCCACGTAGGTCCCTTCGGCGTCACCGTCCACCGGGTGCCCCACCACCCGGCCACGGTGGTGGAATCCCTCGTGGTAGATGCGGTGCGTGCCATACCAGCGGAAGCGGTCATCCATCAGGCGCACCCACTCGACGCGCAGGGTCATGGGGCCGATCCCCAGGAAGGCCCCCCCCAGGTTGGCGGCGCCGGTGAGGGCCGGCAGGGGCAGGCTCCCCAGGCTCGTCTGCATGGTGTCCTCCCCCGCGTTGCTCCAGTAGAGCTGCAGGAACTGGACACCGGGGATCCGGTGGGCGAAGGGAACGGTGAAGCTGATGTCCAACGAGGCGATGTCGTTGGCATCAAAAGCCTCCTTGGCAGCGTCGTCGTCCACGTGTGTATCCACGGCCCACAACAGGCGCCAGATGTCGCCGGCGGTCGTCTGGGGTCGCCCCTCGCCGCCGTACATGCTCAGCCGGGCGAAGCTGGCCTCGAGCCACGGGATGGGCCGGTAGTCCACCTTCATGCCCAGCAGGTTGGGTCGGGCGACGTCGGTCCGGGGCCCCAGCAGATGGGCCCACAGCCCGGTGAAGCGGAATTCCCCCAGGTATCGGAAGATCCACGGCAAGCGCCAGGGCCTGGGCTGGGTGAACCGTAGCATCAGCGGCGGGGCCGCGTTGCCGCTCCAGATCATGCCCCCCCGTCCGGGGCCCCAGGCCAGGTCACCGACGCCTCCGGCCAGCTCCAGATTGCCTCCGGCCAGCTTGGCGTACCCCCGGGGCATGTCCAGCACCACGCCGCCGCCCAGGGCTGCCGGGCCGGCGGGGGCGTTGCCGCCGCCGATCGGGTCGTAGGCCAGCCGGGGTTCGAGGACCACGGCCAGGGGGCCGGCCACCAGTTCTGCGGTGGCGGAGCACCCGGCAAAGGGGCCGGCTGCGTCGCCGCCGTGGAGGACGTATGGGTCCCCGCCGGTGGCGATCATGCCTTCGCAACGCAGGCGCGCCACCGGCCTGAAGAGCACCTGCCCCAGGGGACGTTCGCCACGGATCCAGGCCAGCTCGGGTGCCAGCTCCGCGGCCAGCCGGGCGCGGCGGGCGCGGTCCACGCCATCCGTGGCGGGCCCGTAGCGCGCGTTGATGCGGGCCAGCAAACGGGCCGCCTCCAGGCGGGTCAACGGCCGGGTGGTGAGCCCGGGGGACAGGTCCCCGTATCGCAAGGCCAGACGAAGGAGGTCCTGGTGGATCGGATCGTCGGGCGGTATGTCGATAGAGGCGGGCTGGGCGGCGACCGCGGGGGAGGGGAGGAGGGCCATTCCCGCGACCAGCAGGAGGCTCAAGGCCAGCAAATGGGAGGGGCGGCCAACCACCGTTCGTCAGTGGATCTTCAGCAGCGCCCTGGACGCCTGATAGCGGACGTAGCGGTTGTCGTGTTCCAGCATCGGGGTCAGGTCATCGAGGGCCTCATCGCTGCCGATGCTCCCCAGGGCCCAGATGATGGAGTAGGGCTCGGGTTCGGAACGCATCAGCTCGCACAGCGGCTCCACCGCCCGCTCGTCGGGGATCACCCCCAGCGCGTCCACGGCGGCCAGCCGGACCTCCCGATCCGGGTCCTTCAGCGCTCCGATGAGCGCCGGAGCCTCTTCCGTCGTTCCGATCCGGGACAGCGAGATGGCCGCCTGCAGCCGGATCTCGGTGCTGGAGTCCTGCAGCAGCGGCGCCAGCGCGGCAGCCAGCCGCTTGTCGTCCACGTGCCGGGCGCGGGTCGCCGCCTCCAGCCGGACCATGGGATTGGCGCTACCCAGATCTTCGATGTAACGGTTCACCTCGGAGTTGCAGGCCGTCGGGCCGCACGGCAGGAGCAGGGCCAGCAGTAGCAACAGGCGGGTGGCTCTCATGACGGCCCCCCCGGGAGCACGCGCATGCCGCGGTGATTGTCTGTCTCGTCGCCGCCGGTGGTGCTACTCCGCTCGCGCTCATAGGCGCTGTAATACTTGTAGTAATACCCGTAACCGGCGTTGCCGAAGTCCAGCTTGTTCAGCACGATACCCAGCGGGGGGGTGCCGGCCACCTCGGCGCGCCCTCGCGTGTCCGAGAGAATCTTACGGCTGATCCCGGCGCTCTCCACGACTAGCACGTAGTCGTCCACGATGCGAGCCAGCACCATGGCGTCGTTCACCACCAGCACGGGGGGCGAATCCAGCAGCACCAGATCGTATTGCTGGATGAGGGACAGGAGGGTCTCCCGGAGCCGGCCGGATTCGATGAGCTTGGCCGGGTTGGGGGGCACCATGCCCGCCGTCAACAGATCCAGGCCGGGGATGACCTGGGAGACGATGCACTCCTCCAGCGGCTTCTGGCCGGCCAGGAAGCTGGTGAAGCCGCTGCGGTTGTCCACCTTCCAGATGCGGTGCTGGTTGGGCTTGCGGAAATCCGCGTCGATGAGCAGGACCCGCTTGCCCTCGATGGCGGCGGAGGCGGCCAGGTTGGCCGAGGTGGTGGATTTCCCCTCACCGGGCACGGAGCTGGTCACCATCAACGTCTGCACTTCCCGGTCGAAGGAGGTGTAGAGGATGTTGTTGCGGATGGTGCGGTACGCTTCGAACAGTGGCGCCTTGGGGTTCAGCTGATGGATCAGCTTGCTCTCCCCGGCGCGTATGAGCGGGATGACGCCCAGGTGGGGGACATCCCAGATCAGTTCCACGTCTTCCCGGCTGCGCACCGAGTCATCGATGTATTCCATCAAGAAGACCAGTGCCAGGCCGACGATCAACCCCAAGAAGGCGCCTACGAAGGCGTTGTACATGATGCGGGGCGACGCGGGCCGTTCCGGCAGCGTGGCGGGGTCGACGACGCGGATGTCCGTGAGCGTCATGGCCTCGGCGATGCCGATCTCGTACTGGTAGGCCTTCAGCTCCTCGAGGATGTTCTGGCTGGCCTGGGCGGCGAGCTGCAGGCGTGTGTCCTGTTTCATCACGGCCGGCAGCTTGGAGAATTCTTCGGTGTAGCGGTCCAGATCCGCGCGGATCTCCTGCCGTGTATGGATGGCGCCGGCCAGCTCTACCTTGGCCGTCGTCAGGTCCGGGCTGCGCTCCACCTCGAGGGCCAGCAGCGTGGCCAGCCGCTCCTCGGATTGACGGATCAGCTCCTGGGCCTCGACCACATCCGGGTGGACGGCGGTCTTGTCCTGTCGCATCCGCTCCAGCTCGATGCGCGCCTGGCGCAGCTCCTCGTTGAGGGCGGCGATCTCCGGGTTCTCCCGGAGGGTGGTGCCGGCGACTGCCGTCGGGTCATTGAGCGACAGGAAGCTCTCCATCTCCTGAATTTGCCGTCGCAGCTCTCCGATACGGTACTCGTTCTCCTCGGCCCTCTTGAGCATCTCGGAGATCTTGGACACCGCCTCCTTGGTCTCGCTCTGCAGGTCGATGATGCGCTGCTGGCTCTTGAAATCAGCGATGGCCGTCAGGGCCGAGTCGAACTCCTCCTCGACGACGATGATGCGGTCGTCGATGAAGTCCTTGGCGCTGCGGGTCTCGGCCCGGGTCCGCTCCTGGCTGATGTCGATGAATACCGCGGCCAGGGCGTCCGCCATCATCTGCGCCTGTTCCGGATAGGGTGCAGAGGCTTGGATCAGCAGGATGTCGGTGTTCTGATACTGGCTGATGGTGTACATCGGGGTGGGGTTGATGGAATACAGCAACCCCTTCTTGAGCAGGGACTGGGGTTTGAGCAAGAAGCCGTCGCTGTCACGCAGCTGTAGGCGCCACACCACCTCTTCGAGGTTGTCGTTGACGGTGGCCAGCGCGATCTTGTTGGAGACTTCGTTGGTGGCCGAACCACCCAGGGAGGTGACCAGCTCTTCCAGCCCGACCTCGCTCAACAGGGACGCGGTGGCGTCGCTCTGTTCGATCATCACCTTGGCGGTGGCGTTGTAGGTCTTGGGTAGGAACCGGGTGGCCACGATGGACACGATCGTGATGAACAGGAACGCCTGCACCACGACCCACTTGCGTCGCTTGAGCGTGGTCCACAGGCGAATCAGTTCCATGACACAATCCAGCCCCTACAAGTTGGTCTTGCAGGATCCATGATAACAACCCGCCCCGCCGCTGACAGCTGCGGGGCGTACGGCTCCGTCGATTCTGGCCTCAGGGCCGGGCGGATGATAGCCGCGGGTCGGGCGGTCCGCAAAATTTTTACGTGCGGGCCCGAGCGTTACCATGGAAGCAATCAAATTGACGGTCTGCGTGGGCGATGCTACGTTTCGCGCCTCTATGTCTAGACGCCTTCTGATTTGTTTTGCTTGTCTGCTCGGACTGGCCTTCGTGGCCGGATGCGCCCACAAGAAGACCCGCCCCGTCACCGAGGTCTGGCAGGAAGACGAGACGGGCGAGGTCTCTGCAGGACGCGCGCCCGAGTTCGTCTTCGGGCCCGGCGACGAGATCGAGATCACCGTCTGGCGACACGACGATCTGAACATGAAGATCAAGATTGGCCCGGACGGCGCCATCAGCTACCCGCTGGTGGGGCGCATCCACATCGCCGGGATGACCTACCCGGCCCTGATGGACCGCCTCAGCCAGGAGATCAGCACCTACTACGTCGATCCCCAGGTCTCGGTGAACGTCCTGGAAGTCAGCTCGATGAAGGTCTACGTGCTGGGCTACGTGCGCAATCCCTCCATCCTGCAGGTGGAGAGTGAGCTGGACGTGGTCGAGGCGTTGACCAGGGCCGGCTGGATCAACCAGGACAGCCGGACCGACAACATCCTGTTGATCCGCGGTGGGCTCGAGGAGCCGGAACTCTACACCGTGGATCTGGACAAGCTGCTCGCCGAGGGTGACCTGCGGCAGAACGTGCCGCTGGGCAAGGGGGACATCCTGTACGTGCCCCCCAAGACCATCGTCAACGTGGAGACCTTCTTCCGCCGGATCTCGGGGATCCTCAGCCCCTTCGTCTCCGGCACCGTGATCTACCGCAACGTGACCACGGGCAACCCAGTGGGGGCGTCGGGGGCGCTGGACTGATCCCGCTCTCGTTTCTGGCCTATTGTCCGATATTGAATAAAGCGTTTGCCCGACGGGTCATAAGCGGCCATAGGTCAATGTGGGGCACGTGAGGTTTGATGCGAATCGCCATCTCCTATCCTCCGTTCCAGGACAAGGGCAGCCCGATGCTGACCCAGAACCGTCAGTTCCAGTGGATGACGGTGGGGTCCTACATCTATCCCATCGTGCCTGCGATGGCGGCCACCTTGTTGGCGCAGGAAGGCCACGACGTCCGGTGGGACGATGCCATCGTGCAGGGGCAGTCCTTCGAAGACTGGCAGCAGGCGCTGCTCGCCTGGGATCCCGAGCTGGTGGTCTTCGAGACCAAGACCCCCGTGGTGCGCTCCCACTGGCGCCTCATCGACCATCTCAAGCAGCAGCTCCCCTCGGTCCGGACGGTCCTGGTGGGGGACCACGCCACGGCGGAGCCGCTGGAGCAGTTCCGTGAGTCGCAGGTGGACTACGTGCTCACCGGCGGATCCTACGATGTCGACCTGCGGGCCCTGGCCCGCCATCTGGCGAACGATCAGCCCCCACCGCCCGGGCTCTACTGGCGCGACGGGGAGGCGATCCGGCACAGCGGTAGCTTCGTGCTGGAGCGCAACCTGGATGCGCTGCCGTTCATCGACCGGGATCTGACGATGGCCCACCGCTACTTCGAAAAGTGGAAGCGGCGGGATCCCTTCTTCTACACCATGGCTGGCCGTGACTGCCCACGGCCCCGTTGCACGTTCTGTTCCTGGACCACGACCTACCCCCGCTTCGCCGTGCGCAGCCCGGACCACCTCCTCGACGAGATCGAGATGCTGGTGCGGGACCACGGCGTGCGCGAGATCTTCGACGATACCGGGACATTCCCCCCCGGCCGTTGGCGCGATCGATTCTGCGAGGGCATGGTCGAGCGGGGCCTGGACCGGCAGATTTTGTTCTCTAGCAACGAGCGTTTTGACTACGCCCGCGACCCCCGGACCGCCGAAAACATGAAGCGCGCCGGGTGGCGCAAGGTCAAGTGCGGCCTGGAATCCGGCAACCAGTCCACCCTGGACCGGATCCAAAAGGGGATCGGCGTCGAGGACATCGTCCGGGGCTGTCGGAACCTGTCCCAGGCCGGTATCGACGTGCAGTTGACCGTCATGGTCGGGTATCCTTGGGAAACGAGGGGGGATGCGCAGCGGACCCTGGATCTGGCCGGCGAGCTCATGTCTCGGGGCTATGCGGAGATGCTGCAAGCGACGGTTGTCGTCCCCTATCCAGGGACGCCCCTATACCGCGAAGCGGTTCAGGAAGGCTGGTTTCGATTCGACTCTCGGGACTACGAACGCTACGACATGACCGAGCCGGTGCTGGTGACTCCCGACATGGAGCCAGCGGAGGTGATGGCCATGTGTCAGGGCGTCTACCGGACGTTCTTGCGGCCGGCGTTCGTGGCCCGGCAGCTGATGCGCATCCGCTCGGTGGATGATTTGGACTACGTGAAGAGAGGTGTGGTTGCCGTATGGGGCCACCTGAAGGATTTCGGGCAAGCGAGAGGCGCAGCCATCCGAGGCTGAGGCCGATCCCGCTGTCAGTTGGCGATCCCGAGCCCCGTATGCGGAGGCTCGGGCTTGCTCGGGATCTGTCCGTGCTGGCCGACATCCTGGCCATCGTGGGGGCCTACTGGCTGGCGCTGCAGGGCTGGGAACAGATCAATTCCGAGCTGGCCGCCGTCGCTCCGATCCGGTTCGTCCAGCTGTTGATACACGGCGCCATCATCCCGCCGGCCACCCTGCTGATCCCCCTGTGGTTCTTCGTGGCCTACCGCCTGGGGCTGTACAACCCTCAGCGTAACGTCTCTGCGCCCCAGATCTTGCGCGACGTCATCGAAACGGTGGCCGTGTTCGTGGTGGGCGTCATCATCATCGAGTTCCTGCTGCCCCAGGCCCACTTCAGCCGGACCGCGGCGGCGATCCTGGGCCTGTGTGTGTTCTCCTCGGTCTCCGTGCTGCGGCTGATGGTGTTCTGGGGCGTCCAGGTGGCCTCGTGGGGCGGGGTCCAGCCCCAGCGGGTGGCCATCGTGGGCACCGACGCGATGGCTCTGCATCTGGCGGAGCGAGTGCGCAGCTACGAGTGGCTGGGGTTCGACCTGGTGGGGTTCCTCCACGAGCCGGGGAGCGCCGGCCCACAGGTCGACAGCTCCAAGGTGCTGGGCGATCTGGACGATGTGCGCAACCTGGTGAACATCCACGGGCTGCACTACCTGGTGCTCTCCGATTTTGCCTACCCGCGTATGGACGCCGTGCGGCTGGCCATCGAGATGGAGCGCATGGGGGTGCGGCTGCTCAAGGTGCCTTACTCCCATGGCGTGGTCTCCTCGCGCATCGCCACGGAGAACATCGGCGACCTGCGGCTGGAGGCGTTCTGTCCGGTCCAGTTCACCGCATTCACCTACCGCATCAAGCGCCTGTTCGACGTCGTCGCCGTGGTGGCCGGCGGCCTGGTGCTCCTGCCAGCGTTGGCCCTGGTCGCGTTGGCGATCAAGCTCGATACGCCCGGGCCGGTGCTGTTCATCGACAAGCGCTACGGCAAGGGTGGGCGCATCTTCCCATTCTACAAATTCCGTTCGATGGTGAAGGACGCACCGGCCATCCGGGAGGCGCTGGACGAGAAGAACGAGGCCGACGGAATGTTGTTCAAGATGGAGGACGACCCGCGCATCACGCGTGTCGGGCATTTCATCCGCAAGTATTCCATCGACGAGTTCCCCCAGCTGATCAACGTGCTGGCCGGTGATATGCACCTCGTGGGGCCGCGCCCGCTGCCGGTGCGGGATATCGTCGATCTGGAAGCCAACAAGGAGTGGAAGTACTGGTTCGAGCAACGCTCCAACGTCTGCCCGGGCATCTCCGGCCTGTGGCAGGTCCTAGGGCGCAGCGACCTGGGCTTCGAGCGCATGGTCGAGCTGGACGTCTATTACATCGAGAACTGGTCCCTGTGGCTCGACATCCAGATCCTGTTCAAGACCATCCCGGTGGTCCTCAGCGGCCGCGGCGCAAAATGACGCGCCCCTCGCGGGCGCCCTCCCCAGCAAGGTATTCTCTGGCCATGCAAAAAATCGGCATGTTGTTTGTACTCCTCTTGGCCACCGGTTGCGGTCCGACGGGAACCATCGCCACCCACAACACGACCAAGGAGGTCCTGGTCGTCGAGGTCGGGGTCACCCAGGAGGCCATCGCCGCCGGCAAGACGCGCACCTACCGTTACAGCGGTTCGCCCTTCACGTTGAAGGTGAGCAAGGAGGACGGCGAACTGGTGGAGGAGGTGCAGATCACACCACAGAAAGGCCAGAAGTGGTTGTTCCACGCCATCGGCGGAACCAGCTGCTATGGCGTCGCGGATTTCGGCTCCCTGTACGCCGCTGGGGGCGACGGTTCCCTGTCCCACGTCACGCCCGTGGAGGCCGCGGACTGGTCCGTGCTGGAACGTAAGATGGACTTCTGGCCCGGGGGGAAGCTCCCCATCTACTCGGAGAGCGACGAGATCTGGGGCATGGTGGAGGTCAACTGCTCCATGACCACCGACGCCGCCAACACCCACGCGGCCATCTACGCCACCATCGACAAGCTCAAGCCAAAATAGAATGAAGGAGGGGGGCGGTCAGACCCGGTGGAGCGGCCGATCGGCTTCTAGCTGACTCAGCATCGTTTCGATATCCGTCGTCGGCGCCAGGCATTGGTAGCCCTCGCAGACGTAGGCCGTCGAGGCTCCCTGCATGCTGATCTGGAACTCGGTGAAGGGGGCGATCTCGGTGATGGGGTGCTCGTGCGGACGGTCCGGACGGAAGAGCACCACCTTGTTGGGCAGGAAGGGACGCCGCAGCGCTCTCAACATATCTTCGGTGTCGCCGCCGGTTTCCCTGGCGCTGGCGATGACCACCTCGAAGGTGGGGCCGGAGATGAAATCCTCCGCGACCAGCATCGCCGCCGCCTTGAGCGGATGGCGGATCAGATGCGGCATGAAGGTGTCGAGGCATTCCCGCGCGCGTATCTCGTAATGCGGTTCGGCCGTGATCGTGCCGATGCGCAGCAGGTTGAGTGCGGTCACCGCATTGGCCACGGCCAGGGCGCCACCCAGCGGGTCGCTATCCATCGAGACCAGCTTCCAGCGGTCCATGGCGCTGTGGGTCATGGCCTTGAGGTCGGGCTGCCAGAAACGCTGGTTCTGGACCTGGTCGATCTCGATAGCCGCCTCGAGGTAAGCCACGTCGAAGGTCGTCTCGTAGAGCTCCAACAGGCCCCACACCACATAGGCGTGGTCCAGCAGCCCGCCCGTGCCGCCCGCGCGGCCGTCCGTCAGCCTGGCGAACAGGCCCTTGCTGTCGTCCCGCAGGCGGCGGAGGAGCAGCTCGGCGATGCGGCATGCCACTTCCTTGCAGCCCGTGTCTCCGAGCACCTGGGCACCCCGAGCCATGGCCGCCAGCATCAAGCCGTTGGGGCCGGGCTCGATGCGTTCGTCGCGGGCGGGTTGCCGGCGCCCTTCGCGGACGACGAATAGCTCGGTGCAGGTGGCTCGGAGACGTTGCTGCAGCGCAGCCGGATCCATGTGTAGGCGGCGGGCTGTCTGCTCCAGCGGCTCCCGCATGCTGGGTAACCAGCTCTGGGTGCTGCCGCTGGCGTATGCCTCGGGATCATCATCCGGGGCATACACCCGGAGGAACAGGCTGGCCTGGTCAGGGCCGAGGGCTGCCAGGACCTGATCGTAGGTCCATTCGTAGAACCGGCCCTCGCCCGTGCCGGGGCCCGTACCGTCGGCGGCCACCAGCAGCCCCTCCGGGGTGGAGAGGTCACAGGCCACGTAGGTGAACAGCTCGTTGGCCGTGGCGGCAAAGTCTTCCCGGCCCGTGGCCTGGAACGCCTCGACGTAGAGCATCGCCATCCAGGCCTGGTCCTCGAGCTCCTTGCGATGGGTGGGCGTCTGCCAGGCCGGGTCGTTGGATTCATGGTGGAAGCCGAAGCCCACCTGGTCATAGATGGCGCCCTGGCGCATCCGTACGAGGGTGGTCTCGACCATGTCGAGGGCGGCAGGGGTCCCGGTCCGTCGCCAGTAGCGAAGCAGGAACAGCAGCTCCATCACCGGCAGACCCTTGCTGCCGCTACCGAAGCCGCCGTTGATTTTGTCGAAGTTGGCCCGGAGTGCCTCGAAGGACAGGTCCATCGCCACCCCCCCCCGAGGGTACGTATTGTTGACCGGGCTGAAGAGCATAGTTTTATTCCGTTCGAACTCTCAATGCAGCAAGATGCGTGCCATACGTGCTTTGACGGTGTGAACGCCTGATGACGGGTAGGTTCTGGGAAGAATAGGGTCGCCAGTTTCAATATGAAATGGTCGTTTCTGGACGTCGATTTCATATTGAAATAAAAAAACGGATTCGTATCTATCCCTGGCGAGCCAGTCGTTGCCGCAAGAACCGCGTACAGTTATATCTACCCCACCACCCGCCGTATCATGGATCCGTGGAGCAACGATGAACCAGGCACAGAGGGCCCCGATCGGCTGGATTCCGGCCACCGTCGCCGGCGTCGTCGGAGGCTCGCTCGGAGGCTGTATCGTCGGCCTGGCAGAGGCCTGTTATCTGCTCCTCTCCGCCCGCGAGATCGTCGATTATCAGGTGTTCCCCTATGCCGCGGTGCTCTACGGCATCAGTGGCGTCGTCCTGGGCACGGCCACGGCGCTGGCCACGTTTGCCTCCGGGCTGGTGCTGCGGCGCCGCATACCGCCGGCGCGTCTGTGGGCTGCGGGCTTCGTGCTACCGCTGGGATTCCTCGGCGCGGTCATCTCGATCTGGATCCTGTGCCGGGATTTCAACGGCGGGGCGATGCTCGACACCCAGGTCATATACGGAATCCTGGGCGGGTACGTGGTGCTGAGCGGCGTGCTCTTCGTGCTGGCCTCCGGTGCCATCGCGCGGACGATGTTACGGGTGTTGCTGACTCCCCTTGGGGGCATGGTCTCCTACGGTGGGATCATGGCGTTTTTGTTGCTGATGCACCTGGGGGCGGGGCAACTGGGGGAGCAACCGGCCGCTACCATGGAACCGGTGCCGGAGCTGGAGGATCGGCCGAGCATCCTGCTCATCGGGGTCGACACCCTTCGAGCAGACCATCTGGGGTGTTACGGGAGCCAAGAAGGCCTCACGCCCTCGATCGATGCCCTGGCCCGCGATTCCGTGCTGTACGAGCAGGCGGTCGCTCAGGCCTCGTGGACCCGAGCCTCCTTCGCGTCGATCATGACCTCGATGTTCCCCTCCAGTCATCAGGCGTACCGCAAGTCCGACGTGCTGTCCGACGAAGTGACCACGCTGGCAGAGGTGCTCTCTGATGCGGGCTATACGACGGCCGCGAGGATCAACAACACCAATCTCACCGCTCGCTTCGGATTCCAGCAGGGTTTCACCGACTTCGAATTCATGGCTCCGTACTATCCGTTCGAGGCGACGGAGACGACGTATTTCCTGGTTCTATATGACCTGATGCGTCGCTATATCGGGGAGAAGCTGCTCTCCGGCGACCGGACGGTGACCACGTATTATCACGATGGCCGCGAGGTCACGGACGAGGCCATTCGCTATCTGGGTGAACACAGGAACGATCGATTCTTCCTGTTCGTGCACTACATGGATCCCCACGATCCCTATTTCAGTCATCCCTACGACGGTCACGCGGTGGCGAGGATCGACGACGAGTTCCCGGATCCGGCGAGGGCCGAAGAGATCCGCACGCTGTACGAGGGCGAGGTGCGCTATCTGGACTATCAGCTGGCCCGCCTGTTCAATTACCTGCAGCAGGAGAACATGTTCAACGAGATGTTGATCGTGCTGGTCTCCGACCATGGTGAAGAATTCCTCGAACACGGTGGGTGGTGGCACGGCACGACGCTGTACGAGGAGCAGATCCACGTCCCGCTGATCGTGAAATATCCCCTTGGATTCCGGTACCGCTCCAGGGAACACCAGTTCGAACCCATCGTGGTGCGCAACGGGTCACGGGTTGCCGATCAGGTCCGTTGCATCGATATCGCGCCCACCGTGGCCACGCTGGCCGGCGTCGAGCCGCCGGCAGGCTGGCAGGGCGTCTCCTTGACCACGGACTGGGATCTGCGCGCCGAGCGGGACAAACTCGCCATCAGCGAGGCGGATTACGAGGGCAACCAGCTGCGCACCCTGCGCACCACCAACTGGAAGCTGATCCTCGCGCGCGAGAAGGGGCGGCGCGGCAATCCACCGTGTGGGTTGTTCAGCCTGGCCATCGATCCCGACGAGCGGCGCAACCGGTGTGGTGAAGCAGATCTCACAGGCCTACAGGCCGCAATGGAGGGGGAAATCGAGGCGTTCAAGGGCCGCGCTTCCGACACGGCCGTGGAGCGTCAGCAGACGGCGATCGATCTGGAGACCTGCCATCGGCTCAAGGTGCTCGGCTACGTCCATCCCACGGTGGATTGCTCCCAGTTCTGATAGCACTCATACCCCTGCCCCCGCCCCGCCCTTGCCCTTGCCCTTGCCCTTGCCCTTCCTCTCCCCATTCCTGCATTCCTGCATTCCTCCATTCTTGCATTCCTCAGATGAATCTCTTCATTCGTCTCTCGAGAGGAAAACGCTCAGGAAGGCAGGAATGGAGGAAAGCAGGAAAAGAGGGAAACGGGATTTTGGGGGGAAGGGCAAGGGCGGGCTCAGGGAGCCCAGCCTGTCGTGAAGCTCCCGTCCTCGTAGACCCATACCCGCTGATCCGCCGCGATGGGGCCGTCGACGGTCACCGTCGCGCCACCCGGGTAGATCACCCGGATCTGGTCCACCTGATCCGTGCCGCCGAGCCCGAACTGCAGGTACATCGTGTCCTGGCAGCCGGTCCCCGAGCCGCCGCTGACGTGGTTCATCCTGGTCTCGCCGCCGGCCTCCACCTCGACCACGGCGCCAACGGCCGCCCAGTTGGCGGTGACGCCACCGATGGCGCGGACCTGTAACCAGTGGTTGCCGGCCGCCGCCGTGTCGTTGCGGAACAGAGAGTAGGCCAGCAGGTCGGCGTCCCCGTCGTTGTCGAAATCGGACGCGGCGCTGCCCCAGCCGTTGTGGATCACGGCGCCGGACTCGTAGTTGACCTGCGTGAACTGCCCGTTGCCGTCGTTGAGGTACAGCTCGGAGAACCGCCCGTCGTAGATGCAGCTGATGAACAGGTCCGTGTCCCCGTCGTTGTCGAAATCCTGCACCGTGGGGTTGGAGTGGGTCTCCCGGAAGAAGATACCGGCGTCCGGATTGGTGTCCTCGAACTGCTGATTCCCATCGTTGCGCAACACCATCGTCTTGTTGCTGAAATGGTAGTAGCGCGGGTGGGCCAGGTTGGACTGGATCAGGTCCCAGTCCCCGTCGTTCTCCAGGTCCAGCCATGCCGAACCAATGGTGTGACCCCAGGTCTGGGACATGCCCGACCCGTAGGACTCGCCCGCCAGGCCCCAGTCGGTGGCCACGCTGTCGAATTCCCAGCCGTCCAGGTTCTCGTAGAAGAAGTTGATGTCCAGTCG
Source organism: uncultured Rickettsiales bacterium (assembly GCA_964504165.1). Taxonomy (GTDB): domain Bacteria; phylum Myxococcota_A; class UBA796; order UBA9615; family CAYRNR01; genus CAZDDH01. The sequence goes on from CAZDDH010000026.1 coordinate 24,610, forward strand.
GTAGTTGCTCACGAAGATGTCCACATCGCCGTCGCGATCCGCGTCGATGGGGCTCACCCCACGCCCGGCCTGGCGGGAGGTCGTGAAGCCGTGCTCGTTGTCCCACTCGGCGAAGGTGCCATCCCCCTCGTTGTGCCAGACCCGGTCGATGTAGTTCACGTAGATGCCGCCGCACTCGTAGTTGGCCAGGTACAGGTCCAGCAGGCCGTCGCTGTCCAGGTCCACCCACGCCGCGCCCTCGGTGGGGGATTGCTCCTCTGCTCCGTCCCCGTTGCAGTCCGTGCTCTCCTGGAAATCGTGGATACCCGAGTCCAGCGTCACGTCGGTGAAGGTCCCGTCGCAGTTGTTGCGTAGCAGCAGGTCGTAGTTGGTGTAGCTGGTGCCCTGGCCGAAGAAATCCAAGCAGCCGTCGTTGTCGTAGTCGCCCCAGACCCCGCCGCCGCTGCTGTTGAGCACGGCGTCCAGGCCCGCGTCTGCGGTGACGTCGGTGAAGGAGCCGTCCCCGTTGTTGCGGTACAGGGTGGGGCCGTTGGTCATCAGGTCATCGTGGCCGTCGTGGTTGTAGTCACCCCAGGCCGCCCGGCTGGAGGCGCTCAGCGCTTCGTCCACCTGGAACCACTTGTCCTCCGTGGGGATCGTGTCGTGGTACTCCACCATCAGTCGGATGGCGTAGTTGTACCACCACGGGGAGGAGGTGCCGTTGTAATAGGTGCCGTCCTCCACTTCGGGCAGGTTGAACGCCGAGTGGCAGTCGTCGTAGGTGGCGCAATCCAGCCGCGTCTTGTCGAACATCACCAGCGGGCTGTCTTCCGGCTCGAAGTAGCTGGCGATGTAGATCAGCCCCGGCATGTCCACCTCGAGGGGCGGATCGAACACGTAATCGACCCAGGTCGCCTCGTCCTCGGGGCCCAGGCACCGATCCCCGGTCCACAGCGGTTCCCAACGATCAAAATCGAAGCCGTTGCTGCCAAAATCTCCGTAGGCGCCCAGCTCCACCGGCCGCACCTCGTCCCCCACCAGGTTCCCCCACATGATGCGCGCCCCGTGGACCGTGGCCGGCGCCGTCAGGTCGAAGCGCACGGCCTCCCAGGTCAGCTCCTCGCCCATGCCCGTGTATTCGGTAATGGAGAAGATGTGCTCCAGCAAGGTCTCCGTGCCGTCGTCTGGCTCATGGGACATCTCCTCCGCTTCGGCGGGGAATTCACCGCCGGCGGATTCCTGGCAGGCGTCCGTGTCGTCGTCGGCCGAGTCGTCGTCCGGCTGCGAGTCATCGTCGTCGCCGCTGTCATCGTCATCCGACGGGCAACCACACAGGGGAACGAGCAGCAGCACCAGGATCAAGAAGCCAAAAAATGCGCGCCATTGAAGGTGATTCATCGAGCCCTCCTCGCGGAAGTATGAACGGTTGTAAAGGTTATGTCAGGGGCAGAAATGTTCAGTCGTCCAGGGCTTCCTGGAACAGGGGGTCCGCTTCTTGCAATTCCCGGCGCAGGACCTTGCCGACCAGCGTCTTGGGCAGCTCGTCCCGCAGCTCGATGTACTTGGGGACCTTGTAGTGGGTGAGGTTGGCCTTGCACCAGGCCCGGAGCTGCGTCTCGCTGACCTCGCCGTTGTAGGCCGTGTGCAGGACGACCCAGGCCTTGATGATCTCGCCCGCTTCCTCGTCTGGCAGGCCGGCAACGGCCACCTCGCGGATGGCCTCGTGGTCACCCAGCAACCCCTCGATCTCCTTGGGGAACACCAGGTACTCGTGGTGCTTGATCAGCTGTTTTTTTGCGGTCACTGATGGTGACGCGGCCTTCCTCGTCCATCCAGCCGATATCCCCGGTCAGTAGCCACCGCTTGCCATCTTCGACGCGGATGGTGGCTTCGGTCTCTTCCGGCTGGTTCAGGTAGCCTTGCATCACCTGAGGGCCGGCCACGCAGATCTCCCCCGCGTGCTCGGGGCCGCGCGCCGTCAACTCCACGGAGGGGTCGTCCATGTCGACGATCTTCCACTCGGTCCCCGGGAACGGCAGGCCGATGGTGCCCACCTTACGATTGCCCCAAAACGGGCAGGCGCTGACGACGGGCGACGCTTCGGTGAGCCCATATCCTTCCGCCACCCGCGCCCCGGTGGCCTTCTCGAAGCTCTCCTGGACGACGCGGCGCAGGGGGCCGGCCCCGGATACGCAGAGGCTGAACTTGCCGGTCAGCTCGGGGCCTTCGGCCCTATCGTATTCGGCGATCTTCTGGAACATGGTCTCCGCGCCGGCATAGATCGATCCTTCCTCCGGACCCAGGTGATCGATGGTCTCCAGCAGCTCACGCACCCCCGGCGGCTGGGGGAACAACAGCATCCAGTGCCCGGCGTAGATGCTCACGTTCATCACACAGGTCATGGCGAAGGAATGGAACAGCGGCAGCACGCCGACGTTCATCGTGCCCTCCGGGACCTTGTACAGCCACGCGGCACTCTGGATCGCGTTGCAGACCACGTTGTGGTGCGTCAGTACCGCTGCCTTGGGGACCCCCGTGGTGCCACCGGTCATGATGTAGGTGGCCGCATCCTCGACTGGATTGATGGGCACACGAGGCACGTTGGGCTCCGTGCGCAGCATCTGCATGAAGCTCATGGCCGTCGGGGGGAGAGTCCCCTTGGGGATCTTGCCCAGCATCTTGCCGAGGAATCGGCGGAAGCCGAGCCCGTCGGCCAGGTCGGCGATGTTCGTGCCCACGATGAAGCGGATATCGGCGCGGGCGATGATCGGCTCCACGCGGGTCTCGTAGAGGGCATCCAGCACGACCAGCCCGTTGGCGCCGACGGTCCTGAGCTGATGGAGAATCTCGCCGGGTTTATAGGTGGGGTTGATGCCGGTCGCGATGGCGCCGAGCCGCGTGATGGCGAAGTAGGAAACGACGTACTGGAAGCTGTTGGGCAGCAGGATCGCGATCACGTCGCCCTTGCTGACTCCCTGCTCGTGCAGGGCGGTGGCGAAGCGGTCCACCAGGTCGTCCAGTGCCCCGTAGGTGAGGTAGGTATCGAGGAACCATGCGGCGTTGCGATCGGGGTGATCGGTGGCTGACTGATGCAGCATCTCACCGACCGTCATCTCCGGGAATTCCAGGTTCTTGGCGACCTCGGACGGCCAGCCTGCCGCCTCCTGGAACCAGGGCCGGCACTCGTCCACATGGCACACGTCTGTCATTCGGCTCATCCTCCCCGAGACCTCTTCTAGAATGCGGCACCCACCTCGTGTAGAGCTTTCATAGCAAAGGACTTGTGGGCTGACAATCATCCTCCTGCCGTGGACGCAAAAGAGATTGTGCGAATAAAGTGCAGAGGCAAGCGTCCATGCGGTTCAAGCTCAACAAAGGAGAGACCCATGCTGCTTCGATCCCTATTGACCGCCTTGATGGTGTTGACGTTTTCGTGCCCGCTGGCGAGCAAGGCGGAGGCGCGAGATGCGGCTCGGCTTCAGCACGTCCTCGACGAGCTGGATGTGATGGCGGCCATGCTCGATGGCCGGGTCAATGAACCCACGCGCCGGGAACTGCTGCGCAAGGTCATCGAGGTGCGCGGGCAGCTGGACTCCCTGCAAGAAGACCTGCTGCGCCAGAGCGCCACCGTGGCCATCGATGGGCCGGGAGGCTCCCTGTCCGTGACCGTGGACGTGGGCCAGGAGGGGGCCTCCTCGGGGAGCGTCGAGGTGGTCGAGGTGGTCGAGTTGGTGGAGATGGATGCGCCGGACCCGGAGCCGCTGCCGATGGCTCCCGGCCCGTTCAGGGCGTTGCTCGCTGCCGTGGAAGACGAAGCCTTCGCCGACGAGAAGGCCGTCGTGTTGGAGACCGCCGCCGCGACCAATCTGTTCACGGTGGGCCAGGTCCGTCAGCTGCTGCCCCTGTTCACGTTCAGCGACGGCCGTGTCGCCGCTGCCGTGACGTTGTACCCGCGGACCATCGACGTGGAGAACTGGTTCCAGGTGTACGGCGAATTCGATTTTGACAGCGACAAGGAAGAGGTGCGGGAGCGGTTGGGGCTCTGAACCTACTCCCGTGAATAGACCGTCCTGACGACCTCCTGCGCGTACGTCGCGTTGGAATCCAACCCCACCTCATAGTGCAGATCGGTGCAGGCCTCCACGGGCACCAGGCCCGGGCCAAACGTCTCCCTCGATCGATCACAGAGCGCCACCAGGGCCGCCCGTGCTGCCCGCCGGGCGTCGGCGTCACCGGCGATCGCTGCCTGGATCGCGTCGAGCACCTGGCCCTGGCCATTCCCTGGCATGGCCGCCAGCGAAAGGGGGCTTTGCAGCCTGGCCAGCGCCTGACGGTAGGTGGCCTCGATCTCCTCCGTCCCCATGGGCAGCAGATGTGTGCCTCCATCCCGACGCGCCCGTCGGATGACGGCCTCGGGGACGGTCGGGAACGACAGCTCCAAGGTGGCCAGCCGTTCGATGAGGGCCGGCGTGGACGGATCGGTGGGCCAGTTTGCGTCGTCCAGCATCTGCCGGACCGAGTCCGCGGACGCGAAGCTGTCCGACAGGCCCCAGGACACGGGCGCCAGGGTGTTGCACGGGAGCAGCACCAGGACACGACGGCACCCCCGCTCCACCGGCCCGCGCATGGCCTCCAGCGCCAGCGCACCCAACCTGGCCTGGACCTGGCGCGGGGTGGGGCCACCGGGGAACCCCACCAGGATCGCCTCGTCCAGCGGCTTGCCCTCCCGTATGTAGAGATCCAGCCAGGGGTGCTTCACGTAGGGGAGATCACCGACGAGGGCCAGCGTGAGGCGGCGGTACTCGTCGTAGAACGGAGCGCCCGCCGGCAATGCCTGCTGGATGAACGCCCGCTCGGCGTCCGCCAGGGAGGCGCAGAAACGGATGGCCGCATCCCTGCCGAAATCACCCAGCACGAGGGCCAGCGTGGTGTCGTCGGGAGTCGGGGCCGATGGCCCGGTGTGTGGGTCGGTGTTCAGCATGGCGAGATTTTATCCCCCAGGGTGTGGAAATGTGAATCCGTGGGCTGGATGGTTGACGCCGGTGCAGGAACGACCGATCTTCGGTTTTCATGGTTCATTGCTGAAGGCGAGGTACCCCATGACTCCAAATCGCGACAAACTCATCGAAAAACTGGGCACCGCATACGCTGCAGACGCCATGTTGCATTACTTCACCGCCGACGAACTGGCGGACTACCGCCCCATCCTGGTGCGGTTGATCTCGCAGGGCGCCTGGGACCTGCTCTCCGACTCCTTCTACCAGGTGATGCCCTTCGGTACAGGGGGGCGCCGGGGGCCGGTGGGCATCGGCCCCAACCGGTTCAATCCCTACAGCATGGCGACCTCCGTCCAGGGGCATGTCAACTACCTGCGGGATCTGTTTGGCGACCAGGCCTCGCTGTCGGTCGTCGTGGCCTTCGATGTGCGCGAATTCAAGGATCTACGCGAACTCTATCCGCGAGACATGGCCAACCCGTTGCTGGGATGGCGCAGCCGGGACTTCGGGCGGCTGGCGGCCGAGGTCTACGCGGCCAATGGCGTGCGGGTCCATATGCTGGATCCGGAGGGTGACGCGTTCATGTCGACGCCCGAACTGAGTTTTGCCATCCGGGAGTTGGGGGCCAACGGCGGCCTGAACGTATCGGCCTCGCACAACCACCCGGACGACAACGGCGGCAAGTTCTACAACGTCTACGGTGGCCAGGAGGTGCCTCCTCAGGACGAGCGTATGGTGACCATCGTCGAGGGGGTCGACAGCTACCAGCAGATGCCCTTTGACCAGGCCATTGCCGATGGGATGGTGGTTTTACTGGGGCCGGAGCTTCACCGGGCCTATCTGGATCTGAACGCCTCTCTGGGCCGCCACGACGACGCGCGGGACCTGAAGATTGTCTTCACCAATCTGCACGGCGTGGGGGACCAGACGGCCGGGGACCTGCTGGCCGAACAGGGCTTCGACGTCCACCTGGTGCCGTCCCAGCTGGCCCACGATGGTTCCTTCCCCGGCGTGCCGTTCCGCGCGCCCAACCCCGAGTATCCCAGCAGCCTGGGCCCCGCCGAGGAGCTGGGAACCCTGCTGGACGCCGATCTGATCCTGGCCTGCGACCCGGACGCCGACCGCATCGGCGGCCTCGGGCGGGAGCTGGACGGGTCCTGGCGTTTCTTCACCGGCAACGAGCTCAGCTGCCTGGTCTGTGATTACCTGATCGAGGGGCGCAACGAGCCATCCGTGGTGGTCACCACCGAGGTCACCAGTGGGCTGTTCTCCCGCATTGGCCGCGAGAACGGCGCGGAGGTCGTCAACCACCTGCTGGTGGGCTGCAAGTACATCGCCGAGGTGGTCCGGGGGCTCGAAGAATCGCATCGGCTCGCTGAATTCGTGATGGGCACGGAGGAGTCCCACGGCTTCCTGTTGTCACCCAACGTCCGCGACAAGGACTCGGCCGGTGTGGCGCTGGTCCTGGCGGAGATGGCCGCCCTCGAGAAGCGCGCCGGTTCGACCCTGACCGAGCGCCTGCGCCGGCTGTTCCGCCGGTACGGGCCCGTGTGTAACACCCAGGTGCCTCTGGTCATGCAGGGGGCGTCCGGCCGCAAGAACATCGAGACCATTCAGGCCACGCTGCGGGGCGATCCCCCCACGACCATCGGCGGCACGGAGGTGACCCAGTTCTTCGACCGCCGGGATCCCGACGGGGTCTTCGGTCCCATCGTCAGCAAGACCGACGCCGCCTCGCGTGACGTCCTGGTCTTCCACCTGGGGGAGTCGGAGCGGGTCATCATCCGGCCGTCCGGAACCGAACCGAAGACCAAGATCTACGTCGAGGTCATCGGGTCCCCGGTCGTCGATCCTTCACCGGAGGCCCTGGCTGCGGCCCAGCAAGCCGTCCAGCGGCGTGCGCACGAGATCGAGGTCTCCATCACCGACATCGCCCTGACGGCCGTCGGCATCAGCCTGCCGTCCTACGCCTTCCGCATGTCGCCCCTGGTGGCGGTGGAGCACCGGGTCGACTTCTGCGAGTCCTTCCTCCCCGAACTCGTGAGCCGAGTCCAGGCCGGCGACGCGCCGTCCCGCTGGATCGACGAACGCCTGGCCGGCTACGGCAAGGACGCCCGCCAGCTCGTGAGCGGCGCCGTGGAAGCCTACGCCGAAACCCTGCGCCCGGAAGATGCCACCCTGGCCGATGGGGTGCTGGCGGCTTTCGAGGGGTAGGGGGGAGAGTTAGAAAAAATCGCAGAGGGCGCGGAGGGGGACGCGGAGGACGCAGCGAAGATCTCGATGATTTTTTGGGCGGCCAGCTATCGTCGGCGGAGGACGGCGCTGCGTAGCAGGGTGACGACGCTGAACAGCGTGAACAACAGCAGCGGCACATTGACCTTGGCCCGGCTGGTGTCTTCACCGGAGATGGAGAGCTGGACGTTGGGGTGGGGATCGCCGGGCACGTAGGCGTAGCAGCTGAAGCAGCCGCCGTCGTCGCCGCCACCCTCTTCCACCGTGATCTCGACGGTGTCGGGTGCAGAAGACAGCACGCCGTCGTTGACCACCAGGTCGAGGACGTAGACCCCCAGATCAGAAGCCACGAAGGTCGGGATGGGGCTCGTGCCGTTGGCCAGCGTCGGGGCGGAGCCGGGGTAGGAGACCACCGACCAGTAGAAATCCAGCGAGTCTCCGTTGGGATCCTGCGAACCGCTGCCGTCGAGCTGGACCGTGTCGCCCTGATCCACCGTCTGGTTTCCGCCGGCATCGGCAATGGGAGCCTCGTTGCCCGCTGCCACCCAGATCGAGACCTGGTCCGAATCGGAGAGCCCGCCCGGATCGGTCACCGTCAGTGTCGCCTGATAAGCACCGGTCACGTCGGGGGTAATGGTCGGGAACTCGGTATCCGTGTCTACCAGCGCCGCGGTGTTGTCCTGGGGCTCGGACGTCAGCTCCCAGCTGAATTCCAGCGTGTCACCGTCCGGATCCGAGCTGTCGGAGCCGTCCAACTCGGCCGTATCGCCCAGGTCGATGTAGGCCGTTTCACCCGCCATCGCGGTCGGGACGTTGTTGGGCCCGCTGGTGTCGTCGTCGCCGGTGTCGTCGTCGGCTGTATCGTCGTCGTCCTCGCCATACATGGTGTCGTCATCGTCCCGCGTGAACGTGTCTCCGCAGGCCGACAGCAGCAACGGAAGGATGGCGCCTAGAAGCCAGTACAGTGCTGGATGTTTCATGGCACCAGGGTATGGGAGAACGGGGCGCCAGACAATGGCAGAGTTCGCGGATGAGGGCTTGTGGGATCAGCCGTGCAGGTCTTCTTCGAGGGTGGCGATCTGGTCCATCATCGACTGCTCCTGGTCGGGAGTCAGCACGTCCTTGGCGTCGTAGAGGTGTACGTAGATCAGCTCGTAGAGGCCCTGATGGAGGTATGAATCCAGCTCACCGTGTTCGCCGTCGGCCAGATTGTGCAGCAGGCCGCCGGCATCCAGGGTGCCGTCTTCTTCGACGCTGATGTCCTTGAACAGGGCCGGGTACTGGAGCGAATCATCACCCAGGAACGTATTGAACCGGTCCCGAGTCTTGGCAGCGCCCAGCGGCTCCCGGAACGTCTCGAAGATGATTCTGAAGATCTTGTTGAAGACCTCGATGCGCTTGCTGAAGGCCGCGATCTCCTGTTCGGAGAAGGGGAGCTCCTTGCCGACGGGGCCAGCGGAGATGCGGTCCTCTTCAGAGAGCACGTGGGTTCCGGTGTCGAAGCGAGCCTCGACCTCCCGGTTGTCGTCTTCATCCACGTCGATGAAGAACTCGATGCTGTCCTCGGTGCCGGTGAGATGGATCGGCGGAGCGTCGGTCTCCAGGGAACCGCTCACGTCGGATCCCTCGAAGGAGGCAGGCTCGTCCAGCGAGTAGACCGACCCGTCGCCGTCGCCGTCGCCTACGTCCACGGACTCGGATGCCTCCCCGAGTTCGATGGAATGCTCTGCGGCGGCCTCGATGATCTCCTCTTCGGCCTCGATCTCTTCTCCCCCCCGGTCGGGGAAGGTCTCGACGTGGCTCAGATCCACCTTGTCCAGGACGTCATAGACCTTGACGTGACCGCCGGCTTCCACCTTGTCGTAGTCGATGCCCTCTTCCACCAGAGCGTCTTCGCTCTCGGAGAGTTCTTCGGCAGCTCCTTCGGGAAGGTCCATCTCGCCGGATACCACCGGCGCCGTCAGCGGTTCCAGTTCCTGCGTCAAGGACGCCAGATCGATATCGCTGTCCTTGTCGACGGAGATGGAGATGATGCCCGACGAGATCAACCGTACCAACGCTGCCAGCGTTCGGTAGCGGACCAGCGGGCTGAATGCCAGCAGTTCACTGAGATTGGCCGACCGGTCCAGCAGGTTGACGACCTGCCCTTCGTCGTTGCCTGGTAATTCGGCATCGGGGGCGAGCTCGAAGGCCGGATTCTGACGGCGATCCAGCATGTCCAGCAGCGGCTGGGCGCGCTCGTTCCAGGCGATGGTTTCGTCCAGGAATGTCCCGGCATCGAAACCCAGCTGCATGTTGGGCGGGAAGACCGCGTCCTGGGCCTCGAAATCCGTGCTGACCCAGGCGCCCACGCAGGCGTACACCAGGTTGTCCCGGAAGCACTCGCCCTGGAGCGTCTGGAACTCATCCATCGGGAGGAGTTGCTTCTGCATCAGGCCATCGATCAGATCGTTCCCGGCTTCGAGCAGGGGGGCCAGGTCGTCGATGCTGACGCTGGCACTGGCCACCAGCAGTCGTCCGAACAACCAGTCCTCGGCGACCTGACTGCAGGCGATGACTTCGCCGTTCATCAGGAAGACATCGTGGTCGGTGTTGGTTGGACTACTGAGTTTGAGGACACCCGTGGCCTGTTCGGCCATCAGGTCGCGAATTCTGGAGAGCCCGGCGAGGGACTCGGCTTCGTTTTTGGTCTTTGCCATTTGATGGATCGGCGAGCGCATCCACGCCCAGATGTTCCTTGTTGTTGTCCATTGTAGATATGGCGTCGAAACCCGGTCAAGGTAGGTCGGCGTTTCGGAGCAGCTCGATGGCGAAGGAAACCTGGACGTCGAGGATTGGCCACTGGGACCCGGCAGTGTACTGGAGGCTCACGGGGCCGCCGGCTACCTGGTAGTCGGGTGTGACCCCCTTGCCGTCCCACGAGTTGCCCAGGGGGCTCAGCAGGGTCGTGCTGGTGAGGCGGAGCGCCAGGTCGTCCGGTAGACGATAGAGGGATTCGGTGTGCCCCTTGCCCGCGGTCGCATCACCCACCAGCAGCGCGCGGTCGTTCTCCTGGAGCGCCGTGGCCAGCAGCTCGGCTCCGGAAGAGGTCCAGCGATTGACCAGACAGATCAGTTCTCCCGAGTACGCCCGCGGGCCTACGGCAGCCAGGTCCCGCTCCCGGCCCTGTGCGTCCTGCAGGCGTCCGATGATGGAGCCATCTTCGAGGAACAGGGACGTCACGTCCTGGATCGCGGAGACCAGGCCTCCCTGGTTGCCGCGCAGGTCGAGTATCAGTGCCTGGGTCTCGTTTGCGGCCATGTCGGCCAGGATCACCCGGACCTCCTGCGTCGTCTGGCCGTGGAACTGGCCGATGCGGAGCCAGGCCACGTGGTCATCCAGCAGGATGCCCTCGGCGGTGGGTACGGAGTACAGCTCGCGCGTCAGGACGACATCCATGCGCACAGGGGGGACGTTGCCCCGGATGAGGGTCAAGGTGATGGGGGTCCCGGCCTGGCCTCGCAGCAGGGACAACACATCGTCCAGCTCACGCCCCAGCAGCCCGGCGCCGTCGATGGCGAGGACCCGGTCCCCGGCTTTGAGCCCGTTCCGCTCCGCGGGCGAGTTCTCGTAGACACGGCTGACGTAGAGCAGCCCTTCGGCGGAGCTGAGCTGGAATTCGATGCCGATGCCGGTCTTGCGGCCGTGGGCCATCTCGGTGATGTACGCCGTCTCCGCGGGTGTCATGGCCGCATTGGTGGAGAGCGCCGGACCGGGAGACTGCTCGGAGGCCCGCTTGTTGAGCACGTCCATCATGCCGGAGAGGGCGCCCATGTAGAGGTCGGCCTCGTTGATCTGGGTCCCCGTGTATTCCTCGAGGATGACGGCAAGTGCCTGTTCGAAGGCGGCCCGCGCTTCGGCGTCGGTCAGGTTGGCCTCGAGTAGAGATTCCAGGTTGGTCGCCGCCGAACCCACGTCGCCGATGGGGCTCAGGTCCCCCTGTGTTGTCTCCACGGGGTCGGCACCTGCCACCGGCGCGAAGGCCAGCAGCGCGAGGAGAGCTATGAGACCGGCGAGGTTTCGCGGCATGTGCGTGTGGTCAGTACCCGATGGGATAGCCGGGATCCACCGTGTGGTAGATCACAGCGCCTGTTGTGTTGTCGATCACTTGGATCGTGGACGAGAGGGGGGGGATGTCGTTGGCCTGAGGCTCCTCAGGCTCGGGGACCAGGTTGAACGGTGAGCCGATGGAGGAGCGCATCCCAGCAGCGGCGCTGTGGACGACTCGGGGGGATTCCACGGTCGTGGCCGGCTCAGCTTCCGTGGTTGCCGGTTCCACAAGGCTGGCCCAGAGGTCCAGGCCCCCCCAATAGGTGACCAGGTTCCAGGAGGTCAGGCCGACGATCAGGAGCAGATACATGGCCGCCACCGGAACGGGAACCATCAGCCGTCGGGCCTGTATCCAGCCCTGTACCGTGTTCCAGATGGACTCGGCCGGGCGATGGCCCTGCTCCTTGGCCGCCCACGCTTCGTCCAGCGCGTCGTCCAGCTGAGCCCAGAGCTGTTGCTCGGTTTCAGGCTCCAGGCGGGGCAGATCCAGGGGAGGGACCGAATCGAGGCGCTCTTTGAGCTCGCTGCACTCCGGGCACACGCCCAGGTGCTCCTCCACCAGAGTCGCCTCCGAAGGAGACAGTTCGCGGTCCAGATAGGCCGCGAGTAGTTGTTTGGTTCGCCAGCAGTTCATGGGTTCAACTCCTCAAGCCGTCTTCGGCGGCCCAGCCAGGTGTCGCGGCGAGGACCCCTGCCAGCTTCTCCTTGGCGCGGCTCAGGCGGCTCATCACCGTCCCGAGCTTGATTTCTAGCACCTCGGAGATCTCGAGATAGGTGAGATCGTCCCAGTATTTCAACAACAGGATGGTCTTGTGTGCGAGGGAAAGATGGTCCAACGCCTGCGCCATCTGTACGGACACCTCCCGGTGTGCCGTGCGATCGAGGGCATCCAACGGGGCCGGGTCGAGCTTCTGCTTGCCGATGTTCTCGAGGATGCTGGAGCGCCGACGGGTATCGCGGACGTGGTTGTAACAGAGGTTGGTGCAGACGCGGAACATCCAGGCTCGGATCTTGAAGTCCGGCTCGAAGGCGCGTGATTCGTGGAACGCCCGAATGAAGACCTCCTGGGTGACGTCGAGGGCCTCCTGATTGTCCTTGAGGATGTACAGCGCGTGATAGAAGAGCTTGTCGCGGTAGCGCTGGATCAGCAGGTCGTAGGCGCGCTTGCGGTTCACCAGCGCGATGGCCTTCAGATCTTCGTCTTGGGTTGGCCTGGGGTCAGGCATTTTCACAGCAGTTAACCTGGTCATGTTGAGAACCTCGTGATGGGGAAGGTGCCGGCATTCCCGATACTCACTCATCCAAACAACACGGAGATCTCGAACCTATTCCTTGTTTTCCACCTGTATCACCTGGAGTCAAACATTGACACCATGGCGTGCGCACCGAATACTTCTATGAGATTATAGGAGTGGACCGATAAGATCAGGGTTATTGCCAGGGGGGGTGCAAAAAGGTCGTACGCGCGGCGCAGGCCGCACCTGGTCTAACCAAGTTTGACGAAGTTGCGGTTCGAACGCGGGAGCGGGTTCTGACACCGGCAGAGGTGTCGGCGGCGAGAGGAGACTGATGGTGAAGCACCTAGTAGAAACAATCGTGAAAGCACTGGTGGATCGCCCGGATGATGTGGAAGTCACCGAGATCGAGGGACGGCATTCGAGCGTCATCGAGCTCACGGTGGCCCGTGAAGACATCGGAAAGGTGATCGGCAAGCGGGGTGTGCACGCCCAGGCCATCCGGACCATCATCACCGCTGCTGGTGGCAAGAAGAAGAAGCGTTATGTGCTTGAGATCATCGAGGACGTAGACTGAGGGGCCGCGACGGCCCCGAACCCGGCAGCCCGGCCCGAGCGCACGATTTCCTCAATTCCTGTAGCCAGTACGTATCGATGGGTGGGCACGCGTTCGTCCCCGGGCGGGGTGGGCGTTACTCGGACAGCTTGTCGGTGAGCAGCTCTTCCTGGGCGTCGTCGTCCTCTTCCCCGGCTTTGCGAGTGAGACCGGCACCTTCGGTGGACTCCATCTCGGGGAGGTCCACGTACTCGCCCTTGTCTTCACAGTCGGACAGGGATTCGAGGTACTCGTGCACCTGCTCGGGGGTGAGTGCTCCCGAGTCGAGGTTGGCCTGACGCACGCGCTTGTCGAGCAGCAAATCGATGTTCAGATGATCCGGATTCTCGTTCATGGTTATTTGCCCTTCTTGTCGCTCGCGGCGGGCTTGGCGGCCGGCGTGGGCTTGGGCGCCTCCGCGGCGAAGGCGTTGCTTGCGGCGGTGAGCTGGTCGAGCTTGGAGAATAGCTGCTCGGTCGACACCATGTCGTCGGCCACATCTTCGGGTTCGGTGCGCATCTCGGCGATGGCTTCTTCCAGCTCTTCCTGGGAGGAGGATTCTTCGATCTCGTAAGGGATCAACCCTTCCGCGACCTCGCGCAGAGCAATGACGGCCTCCTTGTTGTCACGCTGGGTCTCCAGCAGACTTTGGGCCCCCTTGAGGATCTGGCGGGTACGTTGGGAAGCGATGAGAACCAGGGCGAACCTGTTCTCGACCTGCTCGAGGCAATCTTCGACTGTGACGCGTGCCATGTAGATCTCCAGGCCGATCTCTGGGGGAATCCCCAGGAGGGGGCGAAACTTATCTGTGAAGGGAGGGGTCTGTCAAGCCTATCTTCAGTCCCTTGACACATCTGCAGGCGTGATTAGATTGAGCCACGCAAAAGAGCTAACTCGTGTAATTACAGACACTTACAGGGTCAAATCCCCTTTCGACGGAGGTTATCATGAAGGTTATTCCCCTGATGGATCGCATCCTCGTGAAGCGCATCGAGAGCCTCGAGAAGACCGCGGGCGGTCTCTTCATCCCCGAAACCGCCAAGGAAAAGCCATCCGAGGGCATGGTCATCGCCACGGGCGATGGCAAGATCATGGACGACGGGCGCAAGCTGGAGATGACCATCCAGGAAGGCCAGAAAATCCTGTTCGGCAAGTACGCTGGCACCGAGATCAAGATCAGCGGCGTCGAGCATCTCATCCTTCGCGAGGACGACGTCCTCGGGATCGTGGAGGAATAGCAAATGGCTGCCAAGGAACTCAGATTCGACGACAAGGCCCGCGCTTCCATCCTCGCTGGTGTGAACCTGCTGGCCGACACGGTCCAGATCACCTTGGGGCCCCGTGGCCGCAATGTCATCATCGAGAAGTCCTGGGGTGCCCCGTCGGTCACCAAGGACGGTGTCACCGTGGCCAAGGAGATCGAACTCGAAGAGAAGTTCGAGAACATGGGCGCTCAGATGGTCAAGGAGGTCGCCTCCAAGACCAATGACGAAGCCGGTGACGGTACGACGACGGCCACGGTGCTGGCCCAGTCCATCTACCGCGAGGGCGTCAAGCTGGTCACCGCCGGCCACGCCCCCAACGACCTCAAGCGCGGCATCGATGCAGCCGTCCAGTGTGCCATCGGCGAGTTCAAGGGCCTGTCCCGCGATATCTCAGGCCAGGACGAGATCGCCCAGGTGGCCACCATCTCCGCCAACGGGGACAGCGAAATTGGCCGGATTCTGGCCGAGGCCGTGGAGAAGGCCGGTGGCGAAGGCGTCATCACCGTCGAGGAGGCCAAGGGCCTGCAGACGGAGCTGGACGTGGTCGAGGGTATGCAGTTCGACCGCGGATACCTCAGCCCCTACTTCGTCACCGATCCGGACCGCATGGAGACGGTGCTCGAGAATCCGTTGATCCTCTTCCACGAGAAGAAGATCTCCAACGTCCGCGATTTCCTGCCGATGCTGGAGAAGGTCGCCCAGGCCGGGCGCCCCGTGCTGATCATCGCCGAGGACATCGAGGGCGAGGCGCTGGCTGCCCTGGTGGTCAACAAGATGCGCGGTACCCTCACGTGTGCTGCCGTCAAGGCCCCGGGATTCGGTGATCGCCGCAAAGCGATGCTGGAAGACATGGCCATCCTGTGCGGCGGCCGTGTCATCGCCGAGGAGCTGGGCTTCAAGCTCGAGCAGGTCGGCCTGGAGGAGCTGGGTACGGCCAAGAAGGTCATCCTGACGAAGGACGACGCCACCATCATCGACGGTGCCGGCTCCGCTGACGCCATCGAGGGCCGCATCGCCCAGATCCGCCGTCAGCGTGACGACAGCACCTCCGACTACGACAGCGAGAAGCTGCAAGAACGCCTGGCCAAGCTGGCCGGTGGCGTGGCCGTGGTGCACGTTGGTGCGGCCACCGAGGTCGAGATGAAGGAAAAGAAGGCCCGTGTGGAAGACGCGCTCAATTCCACCCGTGCAGCCCTCGAAGAGGGGATCCTCCCCGGCGGCGGCGTCTCGTTCCTCCGCGCGCTGGACAAGGTGCGGGCCCTCGACCTGCCGCAGGAGCAGCAGTACGGCCGGGACATCATCGTGCGGGCCCTGACCGCTCCGCTGCGTGTCATCGCCGAGAACGCCGGCGTGGACGGCGCCATCGTCGTGGATCGCGTGGCCAACGGCACGGACTCCTTCGGCTACGACGCCTCCAAGGACAGCTACGGTGACCTGGTCGCCGCCGGCATCATCGATCCGGCCAAGGTCGTGCGGACGGCGCTCCAGAATGCGTCCAGCATCTCCTCGCTGCTGCTCACCACCGAGGTGATGGTCTGCGAGCAGGCGAACGAAGCTGCCCCAGCGATGCCTGGGATGTAGTCCGGACTCGAGTCAGAGCAACCGCTCGAGCATCGCCAGGAACTCCGGTTCCTCGGCCACCCCCGCCCACTCCGGGTCCACCGGCAACGACGCCAACCACGGGAACCCCCGATCGAGGGCTATACGCAGCTGTGCTTCACAGGTGGGCCAGTCCTCTTGCATCAGGGCCGCGGTCTGGGCGGCCCGGTAGGGGCCCATCCAGCTGTCCGGCTTGAGCTCGGCCAGTTTTTCGAAGCAGGCCAGCGCACCGGCCGCGTCCCCGAGCTTGATCCGGACCAGGCCCAGGTCATGGTGTGCCTCGGCGAGTTCTGGATTGGCGGTCACCAGCGCCTGGAGCGTCTCTTCCGCTTCATCGTACCGTTCGACGAACAGCAGGCAGACACCCAGCAGGTAGGCGGCATCCTCGTCTTCGGGCTGGAACTGCACGGCCGTCCGCGCCGACTCGAGGGCCTCCTGAGCCCGCCCTGAGCGCAGGGCGCGGAGCCCCTCGATGTAGGCGCGCTGGCCGTGGTAGCGGGCGTAGTCCGGCGGCGCGAGATCGGCGCGGCCGGGTGTGGCGATGGCGAACAGCGCCATCAGCGCAGGCGCCAGCAGGAACACAAACCGTATACTGGGAGCGGGAGATACCATCTCCAGAAGCGTCAGATTCTCGGCAAGGAAAGTCAAGACGGGAGGAAGGGATGCGTGGAGGCACGCTGGGTGCGCTGGTCGTTGCAGGGGCCGCCAGCGCGTGGATCGGCTGTGGCGGGCAGGCGGCCGGCGAACTACCACCGCCCATCGCCGAACTGGATTTGCGTGCGGTCGAGGGGGAGGGCGATAGCGGCACCGTGGAGGGCCAACAGCCGGGGGATTCGCCAGCCGTCGAGGCGGCCAGTGAGTTGCTCGTGGCCTTCAGCCTGGGCGACAAGGGCAGTCTCCAGCCCTGTGATTGCCCCGAGGGCGCGAGCGGAGGGCTGGCCCGGCAGGCGACCTTCGCCGAGCGTCTGGCCGAATCGACCGGGGAGTTCATCTGGTTGGCCGGGCCCGGCAGCCTTCAGGTCAAAGGGGGCGCGGGACTGCAACGGCTCGAACAGCTGGCGGCTCTGCAGGTCGCAGCGGGGGTAGGGGCGTTCGGCCTGGGATCCCAGGATGTCGCGGGTATGACCCCCGCCGAGCTGGACTCGGTGGCCTCTTCGTTGCAGGTGCCGTGTATCGCCACGAACCTCGGTGGCAGCGCGACGGGGCCGGTGAAGCGGGTCCTGCTCGTCGGTGACCAGGCCCGCCCGGTGGCCCTGCTCTCCATCCTGGACCGCAATCCCAGGGGACTCGGGCGGCGGGGATTCCAGGTGCTGGAGCCCACTCACGCGGTACAGACCGCCCTGGCCACGCTGCCGGTGGAACCCGCGGCCGTCATCGCGTTGTGCGACGCACGGCCCAGTGGGCTGGAGGCGCTGGCGGCCGAGCTGCCCGAGGTGGATTTCCTCGTCGGCGCCAGCGGCCCGGCCGGGGACGGTCTGTCCGTGACCGGGGGCGTGCGCCTGGTCCGGGAGTCGCCGGGGACCCTACGGCTGGGGATACTCGAGCTGATCTTCTCGCCGCTGGAGACCGCCTCCCTGCTGGACTCCAGCGCCGCCAGGAACATCGAGGACCAGCGGCTGGGGATGCGATGGTCCTCGAGCCCGGGTGACGACGCCGTGGACCGGCAGGATGCGCTGGATCGTGACCTGGAGGAATGGCTCGGCCTCGGGCATGTCTACGGCTATCTGAGCGCCGCCCTCCCACCCACGGTTCCCATGCACCCGGAGGTCCAGGATCGGGTGAACGCCTTCACCGCCGCCCCTTGAGAAAGCCCTGAATCCCTTGCCGGGCCTCGAAAGGGGCGGTAACATGCGCCCCACTGACGGAACTGTATCCATTCCGCGGGGACGCACGTGCTGAACGACATCTTCAAACCCGCCAATCTCTTCACGTCGAGCAGCCTGTTCTGTGGCTTCTACTCGATCGTGCTCTCGGCGGGCGCTGCTCCCCATGACAGTGGGGCTTTCCATGCCGCTGCGGTGCTGATCCTGTTCGCCGGTTTGTTCGACCTGCTGGACGGGCCCGTCGCCCGCCTGACCCGCACGACGAGTGATTTTGGCAAGAACCTGGATTCCTTCGCGGATCTCGTCTCGTTTGGTATCGCTCCGGGCGTGCTGCTGTTCAAGTGGGGGCTCGCCGGGTTCGAGGTCGTCGGCTTCGGCTTGGCCTTCCTGTTCATCCTGGCCGGCGCCTTCCGGCTGGCCCGCTTCAATACGGGCGTGGATGAAGAGGAACCGGGGTACAGCACCGGGCTGACCATCACCTGCGCCGGCGCCACGGTGGCCGTGCTGGTCATCTACCATCACCGCACGGGCATGGTCCTGCTGGAATCCCAGCTGTTGATCATGATTTTCACGCTGGTGCTGTCCTACATGATGATCAGCCCGATCCGGTTCAGGACGCTCAAATCCATACGGCTCTCCGCTCGCACGCTCGCCGCAGGTGGCTTGTTCGCCTTCCTGTTCATCGTCACCACCTTGGCCCTGGATGCCACCTTCATCCTGGTCTTCGTGGCCGGGGTGTACCTGGCCGGAGGGCTGCTGGAAGAGGTCGTCTCCCGGCGCCGGCGCCCGCGCGGGCGGCAGGGGATGGGTGCGGTGGGGGGAGGCAAGGGGG
>CAZDDH010000026.1:43265-56585 GCA_964504165.1 uncultured Rickettsiales bacterium
GGCGGGGGTGTCCGGGGCGGGGGGGCGGCTGCACGCGGTCGCCGCCCGGCGCGGGCGCCGGCGCTCGCTGAAGTTCATCGATGAGTTCGTCGAAGACTTCGTCGAGGAAGAGGCAGAGCCCTACGACGAGATGGACGAGGACGAAGCTCTCCCCGCCCCCATCGGTCGTACCGGACGCAGGTTCCCCTGGTGGCCCTTCCGCCGCCGTTGAAGACTGCTGTATTACCGTAAAATCGAGATGACTGGTGCGTCGTCGTCGGGGGTGTCCCCGTCCAGTTCGGCGTGCTGGACCACCTTCTCGCCCTTGACCACCACATCGGTGGCGCCGCCGTCGGTGCGGAGCACTAGGCAGTCCCAGAACCCGGCCTGCTCGAGCAAGGTGAAGAGTTCGGCAGGGGTGTAGCGGACGCCGGCGCGCCGCAGCCATAGCCTCAGCAGAGGGGTGAAGCTGCTGTAGGGCAGCACCCGGTCGCGGATGATGATCCGGCCACCGTCGGTGAGGACCCGGTGGCACTCCATCAGTAGCGTCACGAGTTGGTCCCGCTTGAGTTGCGCCAGGGCACGGTGCAGCACGATGGCGTGGACCGACATGTCGGGGTGGGCGAGGGTCAGATCCTGCTCGCCGTCCAACGGGAGGGTCTCGACGGCGTCGGGGTGGCCGACGATGCGTTCCAGATCGTTCGAGATTTCATCGAGCTGGCGGCCGATGCAGACAATGACGACGGACTCGCCCGGAAGGGCCTTGACGACAAGTTCCTGAATGCTGGCGTGCGTACCGGTCATCGATTGCCGAACACCTACTCCGCTTCTTCTGCCTTCAGAGCATCATTGAGTCCAGAACTACAGTTGTCAAGCAAATGAGGTCTTCGGGGAAAGAAGGGGAGAACGGGGGCTCAGTCTTCGCTCCAGTGGCCGTCGTGTAGGGCCTCCTGGACCAGCATGGCGGTTTCCCGATATCGCGGGTTGGCGGGGTCCAGTTTGACGGCACGGAGATAGACCAGCAGGGCGCGATCGATCTGCCGCCGGCCGAAGTATGCCTGCCCCATGCGCTCGTAAAAGGCCGCCTTCTCGATGGGGTCGTCGTACAGGGGTTCCAGCTTGCGCCAGGGGCCGGCTGTGCCGTCCAGCAGCAGCTGGAAGTTGTCGGCAGCGGTGGCGAAATGCAGATACCGCGGCGCGGAGAACTCGATGGTCATGTTGTCGTCGGTGTTGAGGATGCCGTCCCCGACCAGCTCCTCGATGTCCTGCTCGTCCATCAGATAGTAGGTGAGCACGTCCTCGACGGTGTGGATGCCGACGCGGTTCAGGTCGTCGCCCGGCCCGGGGCGGTTGAGGATCCGTTCGATACGCTCCAGGTCGAAGTAGAGTGGCGCTTCGGAAGCGATCATGACGATGTCGGCTTCTTCGATGGAGGAGAGCAGGATCACGTTGGGGAAGACGTCGTGCAGGGTGCGCAGGATGCACCGCAGATCCTCCCGGCCCATACCGTAGAGCTGCATCCACTGGACCAGGACGCCGTCGTCGGTCATGTGCTGCTTGCACAGCTCGAAGTACTCGCGGGTGTAGAGATTGGCCACCCCGCTGATCCACGGGTTGGACGGCTGGTTGACGATGATGTCGTAGGGCTCTTCGGTCAGGTAGAGGTGGTTGCGGGCATCGTTGACCAGCATGTCCACGTAGTCGTGTTCCAGCGGCCGGTTGTTGATGAAATCGAAGTAATGGCTGGCCTCCACGATGGAAGGCTCGATCTCCAGGATATCGTGGTGTGCTTCGTCGTAGAGCGCCGCGGAACCGGCGCTGATGCCGCTGGCCAGGCCCACCATCAGGGCCCGGCGAGGCTCTTCGACGAACAGGAATCCGAAGTGGCCCAGCAATACCTGGGTGGCTAGATCCTCCTTGGTGGAGGCGTCGATCTTGCCGTTGTTGGCGAGCCATATGTTGCCGTCGCCGAGGGCCCGGGCCACGGTCACCGTGGTGGTGACGCCTTCCTTGTAGTAGAGCAACTCGTAGTCGCTGACCGCGTAGTTGCGCACCCCTTCGCGGGAGAACTCTTCCAGGTCCGAGACGTACTTGTACATACCCGCGGAGAGCAACAGCGGGTCCCAGCTGGGGCGGAAGGCCAGGCTGACGGTCATGGCCCCGAGCAGCACCACGGCAGCCACCAATCGCCGGGTGACGCTCGCCTTCCACGTGATGAGGAGGAGCAGGGCGCCCAGCAGGCCGGTGGTCACCGCCGCCAGCAACGTCCACTGAATGCCGAGGGTGGGTATCAACACGAAGCCTGCGAGGATCGAGCCCAGGATGCCGCCGCTGGTGTTGATCGTGTACAGCTTGCCTACGTCACTGGCGAGCTTCTCGGGATCGTGGACCGCCGCAGCGACCGCGATGGGGAACATGGCGCCCATGAAGACCGTGGAACCGGTCATCACCCCGCACGCCAGGATCAGGTTCATGGCCCACAGCAGGGTGTCGTCGTGGCGCATGAAGGCGTACATCTCGACGAACCAGTAGGGCATCTGGCCGAAGCTGTGATGGACGGCGTAGGCGGAAATGGCGGCGCCGGCCAGGCAGACGATGGCGGCCAGGTGGGGGTCGATCTTGCGCCGGCGGAGCAGCTGGGTGCCGGCATAGGCACCCCCGGCGATGCCGATGAGGAACGCCATCAGCATCAGCGTGAACGAATAGACCGAGCTACCGAGGATCAACGCCAAGAAGCGGTTCCAGGCCACCTCGTAGACCATGGCGCACAGGCCGCTGAGGCCGAAGGCCAGCGCCACGGGCCAGTACGACGGGCTGCGGCGCCGGGTCGCCGGAGCCGCCCGGGGAGCGACGACGCGCTTTTCGGAGCGCAGGCCGAAGACCAAGGCGACGGCGGCCAGCAGCAGGTTCGCGGCTGCGGCGATGTAGATGGACATCTGCATGCCGAACCACGGCAGCAGGATGAAGCCGGCGCTCCATACGCCGATGACGGCGCCGGTGGTGTTGACCGCGTAGAGCCGGCCGACGGTCGTGCCCGCATCGTCCACGGCCTCGGTGACGAAGCGCGCCAGGGCGGGTAGCGTGGCCCCCATGCAGCTGGTGGGTAGCAGCAGCAGCAGGATCATCAGGCCACCGTTGAAGGCGCTCTGGAGGGCGAAGGACGGCTCGGCGGTCCGGTGGAAGGCGTGGTAGACCACCTCGCCGACGCCCATGACCGAGGGGAACACCAGGGCGTACACGCCGATGATCGCTTCGAGCACGGCGTAGGTGATCAGCAGGTTGCGCGAACGGTCCATCCAGCGGCCGCCCACGGCGGCGCCCAGCCCCAATCCGGCCATGAAGGCGGCCAGCACGGTGGCCGTGGCCAGCTGCGTCGCCCCGAAGACGAGGGTCAGCATCCGCATCCAGATCACTTCGTAGACGAGCGCAGTGCTGCCGGAGACCAGGAAGAACAGGGTCAGGAGCGCGATGAGCTCCCGTCGTTGCCAGGGGCTTTCGTTCATTGGAATGGGGCGCATGGTACACAGCTGGCTGGCTCTTGCCTATGTTGCCGCGCACAGTTACTTTGGCAGCACCGGAACCTCGGGAGAGAAAAGGCCGCGATGGGACCCGAAGACAGGCACGACTGGAGCATCAAGAAGCTGGAACAGCGGACCTCGTCCCGGCCCGATGATCTGCCGCTACGGCTGGAACTGGCCGAGGCGTACTTCCAGAAGGCCTATTACTTCGACGCAGGGGACGACTGGTACGACAAGGCGCGTGAGCTGAGCGAGTCCGTGCTCGAACTCCAGCCCCGCCAGGCGCGGGCGCTGGATTTGATGGGCGGCTGCCACTATGGCCTGGGCAAGTTCGAGGAGGCGGAGGACGCCTATCTGGCTGCTCTGGACGCGGATCCCGAAAATGCGCTGGCCACCGTGGGCATGGGCAACCTCCATCGTCAGCGGGGCAATCTGGTGCGGGCCATCGAATCGTTCCGCCATGCCGTGATGCTGGACGGGGATCTGTGGCAGGCCCATTACAACCTGGGCGAAACCCTCCACCAGGATGCCAAGGCGCGGGACTTCCGTGGGGCCGACGACCTGATGGAGGAGGCGATCTATCACCTGGTGACGGCCATCCGCATGGAGCCGTTCCCCGGTTTCCTGGGCCACGCCTACAAGAATCTGGGCGAGCTGTTCCTCTACACGCGGCAGTACGAGCATGCCCAGCGGTTCTTCCGCAAGCTCGTGGACCACCCGGAGTTTGGCTACCTGGCCAGCTTCTACCTGGGATTGGCCTACCTGAGCCTCAACAAGCCCAAGAACGCCATCCAGCATTTCCGCGCGTACCTGGTCAAGGAGCCAGACAGCGCCATCGCCCACAGCAAGATCGCCCTGTGCCACCTGGAGCTGGAGGAGTTCCGGCGGGCACGGGAAGCCTGCGAGGCGGCCCTGGCGGCCGAGCCCGGGAACCTGATGGCCCGCTTCACCCATGGGTGCACGCTGGTCGGTGCGGGGCATCACGAGGACGCGCTGGTAGATTTTGGAGCGATCCTCGATGAAGATCCGGACTACTTCCCGGCGTATGTCGAGATGGTCAAGGCCCGCTATCTGCTGGGGGATTACCGTTGGCTTTTCGAGACCCTGGCCACCGAGATCCGGAGCTTCGAGTCGGCGGAGGGGTATGACGGCGGGCGCCGCTATTACAAGGGCATCAAGGGCCGGCTGCGGCGCCGTATCGATGTCCTGCTGGCTCAGGTCAAGGAGATCGGGCTGCCTGCCTTCGGGTCCCTGTCGCGCATGTTGCAGGAGATCCATACCGATTCGCTGCGCTTCCAGATCTGGGAGGAGCTCTATGAGATGAGCCGGGAGCAGCGGGTGGGGAAGGTGCTGGAACGCATGGAGGATGCGGGGGAGCACTATGGGCAGGACCTGGGCCGCGACGTGCTGAACATGAGCCACCATGTGCCGGAGGAGGCCATCTTCGAGGCCTTCGAGGTGGAGGAAGAGGCGCTCAAGCGCCGGGCCCACTCGCTGACCGAGGTGGTCAACGATGTGGGCGCCTATGCCGACGCCCTGGAGCGGGCCCGCGCCGAGTGCAACCAGTACCAGGCGTACCTGCTGCTCGCGCTGGCGGTGAAGGGCACGCGGACGGCCGAGGATTTCTTGATGGGGTACCTCACTGGGGACAGCGAGCCGTTGCGCAACGCGGCGGCCATCGCGCTGTTGTTCTACGGGAACGAGCAGGCGGTGAACATGCTGGAGTCGGAGGCGGAGGTCGCCGAAGGGGATGCCCGCGCGCGCCTGGATGAGCTGGTGCAGGTGGGGCAGGTGCGCCGGGAAGAGAAGCACAAGGTCATCGATCTGACCGCGGTGGCGGAGAGCCGGGTCATCCCCCAGGAACAGCCCCGCCGCCGGTCGCTGGAGGACCACGAGACCTTGCATTGCAGCCTGTGTAGCCGGACCCAGGATCAGGTGGACCGGCTGATGAGTGGCAACCGGGTGTTGCTGTGCAACCTGTGTATCTCGGCCATTCACCATCACCGGGACGAGCTGGCGGTGCCGGATGACGAGGACCACAGCTGCCAGCTGTGCCGGCGTAGCATCTTCGAGGTCCAGTCCGTGTACCGGGTCGGTGAATTCATGATCTGCGATATCTGCCTGGACCAGTGTATGCGGCTGCTGCAGCGGGAAGAGGTGGATACGTTCTTGCGAGACTTCAGCTAACCCCACTCGGTAGTTATCCCCCGTGCCCAGGTCGCCAGGCCGGTGCCCGTGCCCGTGCCCAGCCCCGAAGAAGGAGCCCCGAACGAAGAAGGAAGAAGGTGCCGGTTGTTAAGGTTTAAGATTTACAGGACGTGCCCCGCATGGCTGCGCTCGCTTGAAGAAGGGATCGGGAACCTGGGTTGGGGACGGGGGCTGGAACGCCCCTGGAATCACTCCACCCGAACGTCGTCCACCAGGATGCGATTGACCCCACGGTCCGTGGAGTAGGTCGCGGTGGCGTCTTCCAGCATCAGGAATTCGATGCGTCTCGGGTTGGGGTGGCGGGTCGTGTCCTCGCCGGGGAACAGGTAAAAATCGTCGATCTCGCTGCGGATGCGGATCCAGCCGTCCTCGGGCTGGATGACGTAGCGGCCGGATGCGAACCGGCTGCCACCCTCTTCCACCAGGTACAGGATCAGGTGCGCCGGGAATTCCACGGCCCGTACCCACATCTCCACGCGGTGGATGAGGGGGCTGGGGCGGGCGAAGGCCACGTAGATGTCGTCCCGCGACTGGCTGTATACCGAGGTCTGCCACAGCAGGGCGCCGATCTTCTCCCGGCCTACCTCTCCGGACCAGTTCAGGTTGCCCCGGCGCTCGTAGTCACCGGCCAGGAGCCAGTCCCCCAGGTGGGCGTCGAAGCGGTATTCCACCGGAAGCTTGTCTACCAGGTGTCCCCGCTCGGCCAAGCGCAGCAGGCGGTTGTGTGCCAGGGGGCTCCAGGGCTCCTCGTTGCTGTGCTCGTCGAGTAGTTCGGTGAAGGTGATGGTGGCGGCCTCGACGCGGCCCAGGTGCTCCCAGCCGCTGGCGAGGCGGAACATGAGCTCGGCGCGCAGCCCGCCCTCCAGGCCTTCCAGCTGGAGCGCCTGGCTGTAGAGGTTGCAGGCTTCCGTGTAGTCCCCCAGCCCTGCTTCCAGATAGAGACCCTCGGAAAGGAGCGCGTGGGCTTGGGGCCAGCTGTCTTTGGTGTCCGTGTTCTGTGCCGCGACCGGACGCACCGTGGCCAGCCCTGCCAGCAGGGCGACGACGACGACCGGGCGGATTAGGTACACGCGGCTAGCCTACGAACTTGTACCCCACGCCGTGGATGGTCTCGATGTAGCGCGTCCGGCGGGAAGGATCCCCGAGCTTGCGGCGGAGGTTGAGGATGTGGGTGTCCACGGTACGGGTGGAGACGTCCGAGTCGTAATGCCAGACCTGTTCCAGGAGCACATCCCGGCTGAGGACCTTGCCCCGGTTGCGGATCAGGAACCGCAGCAGCTCCATTTCCTTGGCGCTGAGCCTCACCGGCTTGCCGCGCACGTCCACCTCGTAGGTGGTGAAGTTCACCAAGATCCCGTCGAATTCGTAGACCTCTTCCTCGTCGCCCATGCCCTCGCTGCGGCGCAGCAGGGATTTGACGCGGGCGTGCAGTTCGAGCAGCGAGAACGGCTTGGTGACGTAGTCGTCGCCACCGATGTCGAACCCGGTGAGTTTGTCCACTTCCTCGCCCTTGGCGGTGAGGAACAACACCGGCCCGCGGTACCCCCGGTCACGGAGGTTCTTGCACACGTCGAAGCCGTGCATCCCGGGCAGCATGATGTCGAGGATGATCAGGTCGGGGCGTTTGTTCATGCCCAGTTCGAGACCGGACTCGCCGTTATTGGCTCCCACGACCCGGTAGCCCTGGAGCGTGAAAAAATCGATCAGCGAACGAAGCAGGCGATCTTCGTCCTCAACGATCAGGATCCGATTCGACATCTCCACTCCTTCTGAAAAGATTCGTGATTCTAAGCGATTGTGGTGCTCATTGGGTCTAATGCTCCCACAACGCGCCAGGGGAAACAATGGATGCCACGAATGCAATTCATTGTTTTAACAAAGGTTTGTTGCCTTTCAATTCTGCCTTTCCAGCGGTAGAGCCAAGCTGAAAGTGCTGCCACGCCCTTTTTTGCTCTTCAAACGGACCTCTCCGCCGTGCGCCTCGGCGATGTGCCGGACGATGGCGAGCCCGAGCCCCGTGCCCTTGGTCGTCCGGGTGAAGGGATCGCCGCCGCGCTGGAACTTCTCGAACACCTTGTCCTGCTCCTTGGCGTCGATGCCCTGGCCGTGGTCCCTGACCGACACGATGAGCAGGTCGATCTCCTGGGCGGCGGACACCACGACCCGGCGGTTCTCGGGCTTTTCGGTGTCGGGCGTGTACTGCACGGCGTTGGTCACCAGGTTGATCAGGGCCTGCATCAGGGCATCCCGATCGATGGGGAGCGTGGGCAACTCCGGCTGGATGTCCAGCTCTAGCGTGAATCCGGCGCTGGTGAGGAACTCGGAGGTGACGCGCTCCAGGTCGTACAGCAGATCGTCGATGTTGCCGTTGCGGAAGCGGTATTTCTTGCGGCCCTGCTCGATGCGGGCGAAATCCAGCACGTTGTCGATCAGGCGGGTCAGCCGCTCCGATTCGCTGAGGATCGTGTCGTGGTATTCCTGCTGCTTTTCTTCGCCGGGCACCATCCCCATCGACAGCATCTCGGCGCTGATGCGGATCGTGGCGAGGGGCGTGCGCAGTTCATGGCTCACGTTGCTGACAAAATCGGTGCGCATGCGGGCGATCTCCACCTCGCGGATGACCGCACGATACGTCATGCCCATACCTAAGATGATCAGCAGCGTGAAGGCGCCGATCATCATCAGCCGCCATTTGCGCCCCTGGGCTAGCAACGAGCTGATGCCGGTGGGATCCCCGGGCGCCACGATGATGGTGCGGCCGGGGAGCCACGGATCCAGCTGGTAGACCACCCCCTCGGCCGGCGCGGCGAGGGGGGAGGGGCCGCTGCCGATGACGCCGAGCTGGATGGTCATCTCCGGGTTGGCCTCCCGGATGCCGGCCATCTGTTGCATGAGGCCCTGGACCAGCGCCTCCTCGTCCAGGTGCAGCAGGAGGATCCGGCGGCCGCCGGGACCGCGCCAGGTGGTGCGGCCGAACAGGAACGTCTGGTCCCCGTGCTGCATCCGGCTGTAGCGGAAGCGGCCGGAGGCGGTCTCCTCGTCGTGGCGGTTCACCGCCAGATCCGGGATCAGATCCAGGACGCGTGCCTCCAGCTGTTGCTTGGTCTGGCGCTCCTCGATCGTGGACTGGACCACCTGCAGGTCGAAGTTGGGATCATCCGGCAACAGGGCTCGCAAGGTGGGATCGGCCAGCTGCTGGCTCACCTTCTTGGAGATGACGGACTCGGCGATGCCGCCGTAGGTCCAGGGGTCGTCGGCCAGCAGCTTCATCAGGGAGCGGAACGAGAGGGCGGCGGAGCGCGGATCCTGCAACGCCTGCTGGCACAACCCCAGCTGGTACTTGGCCAGCAGATCCAGGGGGAAGCCGTTGAGGTCGCGATACCCGGAGCCCTCGCGGGCCAACCGTCGGTACAGACGCAGCGCCTCCTCCGGCCGGTTGCCCTTGTACAGGCACCGGGCGCGGCCGTTGAGGGCGATCAGCTGGCCGCGGTACCCCGGAATGGTGGGGAAGGCGGACTGGTAATAGTGGGCGGCGCGCAGGTAGTCGCCGTTGACCATCTCCTCCGTCTCGGCCAGCTGGAACGAGCGCCCCATGACCGCGCGCAGGTTCTCCTGGAAACGGGTCAACTTGCTCTCGCCCAGGCTCCTTCTCGCGCTGTTGGGGGGGTAGACCAGGTTGCCCTTCTCGTCCAGGGAGAGCACGCCGACGACTCCGTCCACGTTCTGCAGCAGGTGATCGGCGGCGGCGCCGGGATTGCTGGCCCAACGATCCCGGGACTGATCGATGCTGGCTCCCAGATCGGTCTGCAGGACGTCGAACCGGCCGCGGACTTCCGAATAGAGGGAGGAGGCGACGGTCTCGCACCGCTGCTGGAAGTGGGCTTGCTCGGCGATGGCTTCGGAACGGACAGAGCGGAAGGCAAAGTAGGACAGCACGAGCCCCGGCAGCCCCACGGAGATGGCCAGCACGAGCATCAGCCGGCTGGGTCGGTCTTGCGGATGGGGGTCGGTCTTTTTCATCGCAACGCTTGGTTTTACCACGATCGTGGCTATTCAGAGTGTCCGAGACACATTCGGAATCCGTTTGCGGGCACGGGGGTCAGCCGATATACATGCTGCTTGTTGGAAAAAAAACGTGAACGACTCGAAACCTCCTGATTCTTCCTCTGGTCCCCGCTGGCGCGAGCTGGAAGATACCGTACAGCCGGTCGACGAGGAACCGGCCCCCGGGGCCGAACCTCAGGGAGAAGAGGTCGACACCGGCGATGATTTTTCCGTGGAGGGGCCGGTCAAACCACCGCCGCCGCGGTTGCCAGGGCCCCGCCGGCCGGTGCAACGGGACGACTCGGTCCCCGATATCAAGCTCACCCGCTGGAATCCCTACGACAAGGTCTCGCCGGCCGGCCGCAAGTTCGTCAAGGACCTGATGCGGTTCCCGGCGGTGTCGGTTGGGATCATCGCCGTGCTGGTGTTCTTTTACGCCTGGATGGTCTCGCAGGGGTGGGAGCTGAGCAAGATACAGCCCTCCCGCTGGGGGTATGCGGTGGCCATCGCCTTTGGTGCCCTCGAACCGGAGCTGGTGAAGGCCGGTGAGTGGTGGCGGCTGTTCACCGCGGCGCTCCTTCACGGCTCGATCCTGCACCTGTTCGTCAACTGCTTCATGCTCTATCAGCTGGGCCGCCTGGCGGAGAATATCTTCGGGCGGATGGGGCTGATCGTGCTGTTCGTCGGCTCCGCGTTCACCGGCTGCCTGTTTTCGGCGTTTATCGGCGGCAACATGAGCGTCGGAGCGTCCGGTGGGGTGATGGGGCTGGTAGGCGCCTGCATCGCCTTTGGCCTGCGCCACCGGGCCCGCATCCCGGAGTTCCTGCAGAGCCTGTTCGGCTCGACCCTGTACATCTACGCGCTGCTGGTGCTGCTGATGGGGGTCTTGCCGTCCGTGGACGGTTGGGGGCATGCCGGCGGCGCCCTGGGGGGCGCTTTGCTGGGGCTGGTGCTGCCATCCCAGATCCTTCGTGGTGAGGGCCGCGCGTCGGGCCGGTGGATCATCGCGCCGTTTGCCGTGGCCGTGGCCGTGGCAGGGGCGTCCCTCATATTCATGTTGCCCCGGGCCTTCAACTTCGACGGCAAGGTCCCCATCGAGGAAGGGGAACGGTTTGATCGGGCCTACGCGGACGAACGATGGGAGGATGCGGCCGCCGCCCTGGACGCGGCAGCCGTCGTGGAGCCGGACGGCCCGCTGATTCCGATGGTGCGTATCGTGTTTGGCGACAAGCTGACCATGGAAGACCGATGGCAGCTGGCGGTGGAGCAGTACGACAAGGCCGCAGAGTCCGAACCGGAGCTGTTCGAGGAATCGCCGATTTTGATCAACAACCACGCCTGGGCGGTCTTCATGGGCTTCCCGGGCGAAGAGGAGCGTGTCGTCGGAGGAGTTGAAGCTCTCCGGAGGGCCATGGAGTACGAACCGAGCTTCGGGGAAGAGCCGTTCTTTCTCAATACCTTGGCGTGGGGGCTCTATCTTGCTGGCGAGGACCACGATGCGCTGGCCAACGTCGACCGTTCGATCCAGATCAGCAAGGGCAAGAGCCTGAACACCGACATCTACGTCCAGGTGGCCGCCCTGTACGCCATCGGCCGCGAAAACGAGGCGGTGAAGACCTATCAGGACGCCGTCGTGAAATACCCGGGCGGGGTCCTGCACACGGAGGTCGCCGCCGTGCTGGCAGCCAACGAGGAACGGGGCGACGGCGAGCCCTTCCTGCGCACGCCGTGGGTCGTCGAGGAAGCCGCCCCGCTGGAGCCCGTGATCGGTGAGGCCGTCCGGACGGCTCCGCTGGAGCCCGAGCCGGTGGAGGGCGAGTTCGCCAAGGAGGGGGACACACCTGTGGAGACCCCCGATGAGGCAGAACTGACGGCCCCGGAGCAGGCGCAGGAAGCCGGCGCCGAGGAGGCCGTGGGCGACGGCCAGTGGCAGGGCCGGCGGGCGACCTGGGAGTAGAACCCAAGTTCATTTCCACTGGGACGTGCAATCACTCGACGAGCATCCGGTCGAAACCTCCGTGAAAGCGAACTCGGCCCGGGATGAAATAGTGCTCAGCCCACCGCGTATTAGGGGTCGAACCGCAACCGGAGAGACCCATGAGCACTCACACCGATACCTTTTCCGAAGCCCCGTTATTCATCCGCATTCTGGGCGTCATGGCGGTCGTTGGCCTGTCCATCGTCGCCCTCATCGCCATCATCCACCTGAGTTCGTTGCTCATCGGGAAGCTGCTGCCGTTGCTGGTCATCGGCGCCGTCCTGTACGTACTGGTGAAGCTCTTCTTCGGCGCCGGCCGCGAATGATCCCCAGCTTCTCCCTCCGCCCCGCCGATCCCGTGTAGAATTTTTCCTCACACATTCTCCAGGTGAGGGGGATCGCGTTGAACCGGCAAGAACTCTCGGCGATCAGTGAATGGGCCCTTGACCGGGCCGGCCCGGACAATCTCGAACAGCTGGCCGAGGAGCTGCGGGACCGCCTGCACCCGGACAAGGAGAGCGCCGCGTTGCCGCCGACGAGCGGCGCTGTCGATCCCCTCCCGACGCCCAATCTTTCTTCAACGAGCGGCTTGGAGCAGCTCCAGGATGCGGCTTGCCTGCTGCTCAAGCGATATCTCAGCCCGGCCACCGAAGGGGATGTCGTCCTGCTCTCCTCTCTGCTGACGCTGGGGGCCGAGTTCAGCATGGCCGGCACCCGAGAGGTGGTCGCTGGATTGCTCGTGGGAGGGCACTACCAGGGCCTGGACGGGCCGAACGGGCCGCTGGAACGGCAGATGCTGGCCGTGCTCAAGGCCACGGCCAGGGATGACATGGAGCGGGAGTCGTTGATGGGCCAGCTGCAGCAGCTGGTGGACGCCCAGCTGCCGGCGGAGCAGCCGGCCATCTCGCTGTCTTCGGACGATGCGGAAGAGGCGGGCGCGGTCGTCCAGCTGACCGGAGAACAGGTGCCTCAGGTCAACGATCCGGACCAGGTATTCGCCTTCGTCGAGTCGCTCAAGGAGGGGATCTCCGACCGGCGGGAGTATTCGCGGCTGGCCCGCATCTCCATCCGGCAGGCGGATTTCATCGCCCGCGCGGCCTCCTCGCTGGGGCTGGTGGAGAACCTCCCCGGGGGGCGCTACAAGATCACGGAACGGGGGAGCAAGATGCCCGCGGTGGCGGATCCCGCGGGGCGGGAGGTGCGGCACCGGGTGGTGGGCGCCCACCCCCTCTTGAAGATCCTAGGCTTGCAGATGACCGATACCTTGCCGACGGTCCCCCAGCTGGAGGCGCTGCTGACCCAGCACACGGCGCTGGGGAGCGGGACCATCCGCCGGCGGGCGCAGGCCCTGCGGCGGTGGGTGGATTGGTGGGCTTCGGGGGGGCGTTAGAGGCAGGCTGAGACGGAGAAGAGCAGAGAAGAGCAAAGAGAAGGGCCGTCCGTCTTGGACGGCCTCCCGCAGAGGCCGCAGAGCGCGCGTCCGGCGGGCGCAAAGAGCGCAGAGAGAAGATTTGTTGGACCGATTGGACGCGTGGCGGGCCTGCGTTTCTTTTCCCCCCCAAAAGAACCGGTCGCGAGAAGAACCTCAAAGGC
>CAZDDH010000027.1:0-56051 GCA_964504165.1 uncultured Rickettsiales bacterium
AGTGGTGACCACAACATGTAGGGGGTGGAGGCGCTAACCGTCTACCCCCCTTTGCGCTTTTAGCCGTCGGCAACCATAAACAACAGTATGTCTCCTCGAACGACGATCCTGTGCGTGTTGCTGATCCCCTGCTGGCTGGCGGTCGGCTGCCCGGTGACCGAGCCGGATGACGACAGCTCGGACGACGACAGCGCGGGCGACGACGACGCGGGCGATGACGACACCGATCCCTGGTACCACGACTCCACCGGGCTCGAGGAGGGCTCCGATCCCTGCCAGGAGCCGGTGCTGGTGGAGTTCGACTACCCCATCGACGGGGACACGGCCTGGGTCAACATGCCCCAGGGGGGGCGGGAGAAGGTCCGCTTCATCGGCGTGGACACACCCGAGCTGGGGTACGACGGCGATCCGGACGAGTGTTATGGGCCGGAGTCCGCCGCCTACACCGAGAGCCGCCTCGCCGCCGACCGGTTCTGGCTCACCTTCGACGCCGACTGCCGGGATGACTACGATCGACTGTTGGCCTACGTCCACATCCGGTCGGGGTTTTTCCAGATCATGCAACTGGAGGGGGGCTACGCGACGATCCTGGCGGTGGAACCCAACACGACCTACGCCGCCACCTTCACCGACGCCCAGAGCACCGCACAGTCAATGAATGCTGGGCTTTGGGGGGTCTGCGACTGAGGGGTCGGGGTCCGGGTTCGGATCGTACAGGCCCGCCGCCTCGAGCTTCTTGTCGATACCCGCGACATCGAACCCCATCACGTATTCCTCGCCGATCTGGATGACCGGGACACCGCCGGACCAGGGGATGGCCCTCGCCAGCCCGCTGCGCGCCTTGGCGTCCTTCTCGATATCGATGGCGGTGTAGGTGACGTTGCGCTTGTCCAGGTGGCCGGTGGTCCGGGTGCAGTAGGGGCACCAGGAGGTCACGTACACCACCACCGCCACCGGCTCCTCGTCCGTGTCTGCCTCATCCTCTTTGTCGCCGGCGAGGGCGGCGGCCGTGAGCAAGGCCATCGCCAGTGTCACCCCCAGGATGATCATCCAGGAGATCGTCGTTCTCTTCGGTTCGTCCGTCGTCATGATGGTCTTCCTCATCTGTTCGGTCCTTACAGCATAGACCCGGGAGCAGGCGATATGTTTCACGCGGCGTCTCGTGCCGTGGGCGTACCTGCGTCAGAATCGCGTCGCCAGCGCCACGGTGAAGCGGTGCTGCGGATAGGGGAACGGCATCGGCGCCACCTTGTGCAGCACCAGCGTGAAATCCAGCAGATCCACCCGCAGGAACAGCCGTTCTTTGAGAGCCATCTCCAGGCCAAGAAGTCGCAAACCACCCACCAGGCCCCCGGTACCGGCGTCGTATCCCCAGCTGTCGAACAGCAGCACGGACGCCCCGAAGCGCAGGCCGTGACGGAACACCAGCGCCTCGGTGACTCGCCAGCGGGCCTCGGCGCCCACGCCGATGTTCACCGACCCCGGATCCATCCGGCCGTCGTCCACCGACACGTACGGGTTGATCTCCCCGAACAGGTAGACCTCGCCTCCCCGCCCGGCGTAGCCCGCGGCCACCGCCGCGGACCAGGCGGGTTTGTTCACCGAGAACCCCAGCCGGACCTCGCCGCCAAAGCCCTCGGCAGCGGCCTGTTCTCCGGCCCCTGCCGTGCCGGCCCCGGCGGCCAGCAACAGCAACAGCAGCAGCGCTTGGCCGCGCGCGTGGCGGGCCAGCCCGAAGCCCAACAGCAGCAGCATGAAGGCTCCCATGCTGGCCGCCGTCGCCAGGCCGCCGCCCGCGGAGCGCCCACCCGGCTGATCGCAGCTGCAGCCACCGCCCGAGTCGGCGCAGACGCCGTCGTCCAGCTCCAGCCACTCCGGTGAGCCGCAGTAGTCCTCCGCAGCGCCGCAGCCCTCTTTCCAGCTGAACCAGCGGTCCAGCAACAGCTCCAGCTCGTCGAGCTTGACCTGGTTCGAGGCGTCCATGGTGACGATGGCCAGGTATTCGGAGGTGGCCTCCACGGCTGCGGCGCGATTGGCTTCACCCCCGGCTCGGGTGCAACGGCAGTCGTCCAGGCCGCTGGCGTGGGCCGGGCCGTCGCGTTCCGGCACCAGGTCCCCGCGGATGTGATCGCTCCAGTTCATCACCGCCACGACGGTGAGCCGCTCGCTGT
The DNA here is from genome assembly GCA_964504165.1 of uncultured Rickettsiales bacterium. Taxonomy (GTDB): domain Bacteria; phylum Myxococcota_A; class UBA796; order UBA9615; family CAYRNR01; genus CAZDDH01. Next base: position 2,172 of record CAZDDH010000027.1, read on the forward strand.
CCGGATCCCGGTAGGCGTGGCTGAAACCGTCCTGGATGACGTGCGATGCCCGCCCTACGTGGTAGTAGAAGCGGCTCAGCGGCACCTCCTGGGCGCCCTGATAGGCCACGTAGACCTCCACCATCTCCGTCTCGTTTGGGTCCAGCTCGCCGTCCCCCAACGCCAGCTCGGTCTCCAGGCGGATCCTTTCGCGGCAGGCGCGCAGGGCGTCCTCGTCCCCCTCCGCGCCGTCGTGCCAGCCGGCCCGCAGGCAATGCAGATCCTGGCAGTCCGCATCGTTGTGATGGGCCGCCCACTCCACCATGTCCGAGTACCCCTCGGGGGCCAGGTCGTTGGAGCGGGCACCCACAATGGCGGCCAGGGCGTAGCCGTTGCCGTCGAATCCGGCGTACTGGAAGGGCAGGGACTCGCGTAACGTGCGTTCGTCCTCGGTGTACTCGCCCGGGTCCCCCGTGTAGCCCACCTTGGACAGCGCTTCGGCCACCATCTCCTCGTGGCAGGGGCTGCCGGCCAGGCCTTCGATCTCCCAGGTCCGGGCCGATAGGGGGGGGCACAGCAGGCCAGCGGTCACCACCAGGAACAAGGAAACCTTCACGGTTGGGTCACGGCGCGCACGTAGCCGGCGACGTGATCACCCGCTGTGCGGACGGCGGCCCGGGGGGAGTCTCCCATCGCCAGCCGGGCTGCCAGCGCCGCGGCGAACCGGCACCCGGTGCCCCGGGCCGTACCGGGTACCCGCTCCCGTTCCAGGCGCCAGGGTTTCTCGTCGCCGGCTGCCATCGCCACATCCACCAGCTTGCCCCGCAGGTGCCCGCCGGTCACCACCGCCAGCTGCGTGCCCGCGCCCACCAGGGCCCGGGCTGCCTCCTCCATCTCCGCGGGGGTGGTCACCTTACGTCGGGTCAGGAAGGCGGCTTCCGCCAGGTTGGGCGTCACCGCCCGCGAATAGGGCAGCAGCTCGTCCCGGAGGACCCGCGCCCCTTCCTCGTCCAGCAGGTCGCGGCCGGAGCTGGCCTGGAGCACCGGATCGATCACCGGTGGCGGGATGACCCGTCGCCCCAGCAGCTTCACCAGCGCGGACACCACCGACTGGTTGCCCAGCATGCCTGTCTTGAGGGCGTCCACCTCACCCAGGGCCTGGATCTGGGCCTCGACGAACGACGCCGGTACCGACATCGTGTCGCTGATCCACTCGCGGCCCTGGGCGGTCAGCGCCGCACATACCGCCACCGGCATCGCGCCGCAGTAGCGGATCGCCTCCACGTCGGCCAGCAGCCCGGATCCACCGCTGGGATCCAGGCCGGCCACGGTCAGGACACGGGGGAGAGGCGTCATGATCGTTCCTTTCGCATGAGCCCGGTGGAGATGTTCAGCTCCTCGATCTTGGTGCGCAGCGTGTTGCGGTTGATCCCCAGTAGACGCGCGGTCTTGGACTGGTTCCCGTTGCACCGTTGCAGCGCCAGCGTGATCACCGCCCGCTCGGCAGAGACCCGGACCAGCTTGTACAGCTCGGATCCGTCCGGCCCGGGCGCGAAGGACCGTACCACAGGCCTCAGGCGGTTCGTCAGCATGTCCTCGAAGGAGACGTCAGGCGCCTCGTCCACCCCTTCGTCGAGCAGGCGGGAGGGGCCCACCAGGTCGTTGCTGCTGATGACCATGCCTTCGGCGGCCGTCATGCCCCGCAGCAGCGTCGCCTCCAGCTCCCGCACGTTGCCCGGCCAGTTGTAGGCCTGCAGCCACTGCAGCGCCTCGGTGGACAGGATGCGTTCCGGCGCCCCGGTGTTGCGCGCGATGCGAGCGATGAGCCAGCGGGCCAGCGGTAGGATGTCCTCGCGGCGCTCCCGCAGGGCGGGCACCCGCAGCGTCATCGAACGCAGGTACCAGTAGAAGTCGGACCGCATCGTGCCGTCCTGGACCTTGGGGAGCAGATCCGCCTGGGTGGACGCCACCAGCTGGACGTCCACGCGGCTGCCGATGGCACCGGGCAGCTCGTTGGCCCGCCCGCCCTTGATGGCGGCGAGCAACCCCTGCTCACATTCCAGATCCAGGCGGGAGACCTCGTCGATGAACAGCGTGCCGCCCCGCGCCTTCTCCAGCAGCCCCCGCCGCCCGGTGGACCCTGAGTCGCCCTCCACACCGAACAGGCGGAGCGCCAGTTCCCCGGGGGGCGTCGAGCCGGGGTGGAAGGGGACGAACGGGCCGTCACTACACGGGCCGTTGTGGTGCAACACCCTGGCCAGCATCTCCTTGCCGGTGCCCGCCTCGCCGCTGAGCAGCACCGGCGTGGAGGAGTCGGCGGCCAGCCGAACCGCCCGCAGGATGCCGGCCATGGCACGGCTGAACGCAAACATCGGCCGCGTGCCGGTCTCGCTCTCGTCGCCGTCGTACAGGACCTGCGCCTCGCCGTTGGAGGGCCCGGGGGTGGAGCAGGCACGGTTGATCAACCACAGCAGATGATCCGGATCGTAGGGGCGCGTCAGGTACTCGTGGACGCCACCCCGCATGGCGGCGACCGCCTGGTAGATGTCCGATTCGGGAGTCACCGCGATGATGGGGCGGGGGCTGGAGCGTTCGTTGTTGACGGCGAGGATCTTGGCCCCGTTGAGCCCGGGCATCTGCACGTCCAGCACCGCCACGTCGTAGTCGCCGCGGCGTAGCATGCGCAGGGCGCGCCGCCCGTCCGTGGTCGAGCGGACGCGGAACCCGCGCCCGCGCAAGAAACGGCAGGTGGTGTCGCGTAGATCGCCGTCGGCCTCGCCGATGAGGATCGTCGTGTTCATGGCGCCTCGTCCCGATTCGTGGGAATCGAAGAGTACCGGTGGCTGTGGGTTGGCGGCAAGGCGAACACCTGTTCTGGTAACCGGTTGGTACGTGACGGAAACCTGGCAAAACCGTTTAAATAAAACGTGTGCGGAGGCCGTCGAAGGAATTGTGGCGGTAGGGCTGTGTCCACCTGGATGTGGCCGAGAAATCCGCCAGATTGGACGTTTTTTACCATGGTCGGCGCCGAACAGGACGGCCGTATTCCCCGCGAATGCCGATCCGGGCCTATCATCACCGGGGTGGTTCTTGGCAACCTGGGATCGTTTCAGGACCTGGTCAGAGATCCGTCACCGCCCCTCGCGCGCACGGGAAACAAATTGACTTTCCCCAGTAACCATGGTCTCTTATGGAAGACTGGCCTCCGGAAGGAAGTTGCGCAGGGTAGCCCCAGACGTAGCAAGTCTGTAGTAGTGCCGGAGCCAGATCTGGGGATGAGCATGATGGCAGCGTCAAATAGGCGCGCCTTTGCCACGCGGGCGTGGTGGGCGGCGCTACTTCTGGTCACTTTTACCATGGTCGGCTCCGCACGCGCCGACGAACCCCAGGCAGCGCAGGACACCGCCGAGGAGGCGCAGCCGGCACCGGCTGCTGCGTCCACCGATCGGCAGGCGATCATCGACCGCCTGCGGTGCGAGGGGGGTGATCCGTCCGACTGCCTGATCCCCGAGCCGGTATTCGACGGCGAGACCCCGTCGGAGGCCTTGGCCGCCGGGTCGGACATTCTGGAGCCGGTGGACGAAGCCGACCTCAAGCGGCTCCTCGACGCCGTCAACAAGGTGCTGGCCGTGGCCGAAGAGGAGAAGATCGGCGCGGCGGGCGCCGAGCTCGCCGCGACCCGTTATCAGGAGCTGCAGTTCTTCGGCGTCACCGACCACTACGTCGATCCGCCCTACGACTACTACACCGACCCGATCCAGAGCGTCTCCCGCGTACCCATGCTCTACCTGGACCAGATCGACCCCCGCGATTTCGACATCCCACTGGTCGTCAACGAGCGGGTCCAGGACTGGATGGTCTATTTCCTCACCCGGGGCCGCAAGCACTACACCAAATGGCTGGGGCGCAAGGTGCGCTACGAGCCACTCATCACCCAGGCGCTGGCCGAACGCGGCCTGCCCCAGGACCTGATCTACCAGAGCATGATCGAGAGCGGCTTCAGCCCGTACGCTTACAGTTGGGCCAAGGCCGCTGGCATCTGGCAGTTCATCCCCGGCACCGGCCGCCAGTACGGGATGCAGATCGACTGGTGGGTCGACCAGCGCCGGGATCCCTACGTGGCCACCGTCGCCGCCCTGGACTACCTGGAATACCTGTACGGGATGTTCGACAACTGGTTGCTGGCCTCCGCCGCCTACAACGCCGGTGAAGGCAAGATCGGCCGGGCCATCCAGCGGTACGGCACGCGGGACTTCTTCGAGCTTTGCCAGGGGGACTACCTCAAGCCCGAGACCAAGGACTACGTGCCCAAGATCATGGCCGCCGCCATCTTGGGCAAGTACCCCGATCGTTACGGCCTCACCGCCGAGATCCCCGCGATCCTGGAACCCTGGGAGTTCGAGACGGTCAACGTGCCCGAGGCCACCGACATGGAGCTCATCGCCGAACTCACCGGTACGGACGAAGAGCACCTGCTGGAGATGAACCCCAGCCTGCGCCGCTGGTGCACCCCGCCGGGCGTGGACGATTTTTCCGTGCGCATCCCCGTGGGTAGCGCCGAGGGCTTCCACGAGAAGCTGGCCGCCATCCCCGTCGAGGACCGCCTGACCTTCAAGCGCTACAAGGTCGGCAAGGGGGATACGCTGTCCAAGATCGCCGCCAAGTTCGGCGTCTCCGTGGACTCGGTGCTCAAGATGAACACCATCCGCAACCGTAACCGTATCTCTGTGGGCCAGTACCTCGTTATCCCGGTGCGGTCCAACAGCACACGGTCGCGGGACGTCGTCCATACCGTCGACAAGGGCGAGTCCCTGTCGGCGCTGGCCATGCGCTACGGCGTCTCCGTCTCCGATATCAAGAGCTGGAACAAGCTCAGCGGCTCCACCATCCACGTGGGGCAGCAGCTCAAGATTCACATGGGCGGTGCACCGGCGGACGCCAAGGCCGCTGCCACCACCGAGCCCACGACGGCCGTCGCCGACAAGGGTGAGACGGAGAACAAGGGCGACGAAGCGGGGGACGCGGTTGCAGACGCGGCGGCGCCCGAGGCGGCAGCGCCAGCAGCAGCTCCGGCTCCCACCAAGAAATCCCTCAAGGCGCTGGCTGACACGGCAGAGAAGGCCATCGCCGATGCCGCAGCAGCCGAGGCCGCCGAGGCCGCCAAGGCCGCCGAGCCCGAGCCGGTCAAGGTCGCCGCAGCCATCAAGAAGCCCCGTAAGGACAAGCCCGCTGCCAAGCGCAACAAGCGCAACAAGAAGAAGGCTGCCAAGGGCGAGAAGCTGGTCCACGAGGTCACCCGCGGCCAGTCGCTGAGCGTTCTGGCCAGCAAGTACGACGTCTCCATCTCCAAGCTCAAGAGCTGGAACAACCTGCGCAACGACACCATCTACGTGGGCCAGAAGCTCAGCGTCTACCCCGGGCCCGAGAGCGAAATTCACCGGGTCAGCTACAAGGTCAAGAAGGGCGACACCCTGTGGGAGATCGCCCGGGACCACGGAGTCGAGGTGGCGGATCTGCAGAAGTGGAACGAGATGGGCAAGCGCTCCACCATCAGCATCGGCCAGTCACTGACCATCTATTCCGGCAGCGGCTCCACCCGCAGCCACAGCCCACGAACCGTGACCCACAAGGTCAAGCAGGGCGACTCCCTGTGGACCATCGCCCGGCACTACAACGTCACCGTCGAGGCCATCAAGAAGTGGAACGGTCTCCGCCGCGACACCGTCTACATCGGCCAGTCCCTGTCCCTCAAGCTCAACTGAATCCGACACCTGGGAGTACCCTTGAGCTATTCCCCACCCATCGTCTCGTTCTTGGCGCCATCCGGTACCGGTAAGACCACGCTCATCGAGAAGCTCATCACCGAGCTGGTGGGCCGGGGTCTGCGCATCGCCGCCATGACGCACACCGGCAAGGATTTCGACATCGACCACGAGGGCAAGGATACGCACCGCTTCCGGGGCGCCGGCGCCACCCGGGTGGGCATCACCAATGACCGGGTGCTGGCCATCTACGGCGAGGTGGAGCCGGAGCTCACCCTGCGCCAGATGGTGGACCGCTACACCTTTGCCGTGGACCTGGTCCTCGCCGAGGGGTTCCGGTCCGAGGACGTGCCCCACATCATGGTCTGCCGTGGCGGCGCTCGTCAGCAGCCCTACGACGCCACACGCGAGGGCGTCATCGCCGTCTTTGGCGACATGGAGCTGCCCGGCGGCAGGCCCCGCGTCGCCCTGGAAGACACGGCAGCCCAGGCGGATTTCTTGATTACCCATTTTGGCGTCTCCGCGGGCTGACGGATTCCACGTGCTGTTCATCATCGATGGCTACAACCTGGCGCTGAGGTCGTTCGTCTTTGCACCGGCCCTGGACCGGGGGCTGGACCAGCTGCGGGACGTGGTCTTCGAGGCGGTCGCGCGGGATTGCCGGCGCAGCGGTGACACCGCAGAGGTGGTCTGGGACGGGGCCGACCTGCGGGGGCTGCCCGTGCGGGACGATCCTCGCGGGGTCCGGGAGTCCTTCAGCCGGGCACCGGAGAAGGCGGACGAACGGGTCACCGCACTGGCCATCGAGCGGCGGGACAGCGGGCATGCAATCACCGTGATCAGCTCGGACCGGGAAGTCCAGCAGGACGCGGACCGTTTACAATTGCCGTGGATGGAGAGCGATGAGTACGAGGCTCGGTTATTGAAGCCACCCGCCGATGGCCCGGCTCCCGAGAATCATGCGCGGACCGCCCGTATCGCCATCGGCCGCCTGGTGGCCGCGGGGCTGATGGACGATCCGGGCCACAAGCTAGATGGCCTGGCAGACGAGCTAGGCATCGCCCTGGCGTACTCCGCCGTCGCCTCGTCCACCAAGCCCCATAAGCGCGCCAAGGCGCTGGTGCGCTGGCTGCGGGAGTACGGGCTGGAGGTGCGGGGAGGGCCGCAGGAGACGCGGGCGGTGATGGTGCCTGTGTGGGAATGACACCTTCATCTGTGTATGGGACGTACAGTTCGTATGCGAACAATAGTAAAAACGTAATGATTAGCGGTGGTAACGTGGTCCGTCCGTCGGGATATCCGGCACCTGATTGTGCGGTGATGGCGACTCGAATCCAGACATCGTGACGACGATTCGAGTGCCATCGGGGGTGCGGTATTCGGTGGACCCCGGGAAGACGCCGGAATCCATCACATGCAGGGTCTCGATGAACCTTCCGCTGTGGCTATCGAGGACGATGGCATCGCCCCGTTCGAGGGCCCCCGCAATGGCCGACCAGTGGTGTGCCGCGTAACCGTTGTTGCCGGTCTCGCCCATGTGGCCGAAAAGGTCCCGGTCACCGAGGATGTGCCAGTCCTCGAAGCACTCCTGTTCTCCGAATTCATTCTCGATGAAATCTCGCAACTTGGCATAACCAGGATCTGAAGACTCCGTATGCAGAACTGCAAGTGAATATAGGAGAGCCGATTTCCTTATTAACAGCACATAATATAGAGATTCGTCGCTGCTGGCGGATTTGACTCCATTATAATAATAGCTGCCGTCGAGAAAGGCGTCGTAGTCGACCATGTCCCATGATTCGGCCCTGGAAATCGCCGTTTGTAAGGGCGATCTGATTTCGTCCGGTAGCAGGACACCGGAAGAAGCGATCTGTATCTGACGGACGGTTGCCCCGTCGGCGGGACCATGGGGTGACGGTTCGGAAACACCGGAGCGATGCCGGCAACCGGCGACGGTGAGAAGGATGGTGAACAGGGCTATCCCCGTGGTGGCGAACGTGCGTACCCCGGCCGGATGGTTGTGCATCACTTCCTTGAACGAACGGCTTCCGAGTTTGTTGCTGCAAAAGTTAACCACGGATGGTCAGGGCAGGGGAAGTAAAACGGTGGGTAGGAACACGACGGCAGATAGCGCCCAGGCCCCGACCACCTCGATGGGCCGGTGGCAACGCGACCGTACACGGCACCAGGACAGCAAGATCCCGGCGCTGAGGAACAAGACGGGACCACGGATGGACCACGGCGCGATGGCCACCGCCAGCAAAAGCGCGATGGTCACGTGGCCGCTGACCTTCAAACCGGTGGCGGTCAGGGCCGTGATCAAAACCGACGTGAGGAGGAAGCCGTGGGCGACGCCCAGGACACCGCCCGGTGCACCGAGGAGATGGGCCAGAGCCACGAACAGCAGGCAACACCCACACGCCAGGGCGAACAGCCGGGGCCGGTCACCGCGGGAGACCAGGTCGAGGCTGCCGAACCAGCCCCGCCGTACCCCCAGCAACCACACGATGGCGGCTGGCAAAAGGCTGGCGACTGCCAGCAACGTCCACGCGAGAGCAGGCTGAACGTCGCGGAGGGCCGCATAGAACGTGCCGAACAGCCCCAACGGGAACACCAACGCCGGGTGTAGCCACCACCCCATCGCCTGGGCCGTGACGATCCGTCGGCCCCATGCGAGCCCGGCCATCGCCGCCAGCGCATCGACCATCGTGTCGAACACCAGCTCCCCTGGCGACAGCGATCCGCTGCCCACCACCTGGGCCAACTCCACCCCGACGCCCACACCCGTGGCCACGAAAAGCGTGACCGTCGGCCGCCAGCCCAGCGACCGGTCCAGCATCCAGGCCAGCCCGCCAAACAGAACCAGGTGCCCCACCCAGTGCACCCAGTCAGGGCTACGAACGTCCGGCCCATACCCCGCCGACATCGCCGCCGCACACCCCATCGCCAACACCGCCCACAAGAGCGCCAACCACTTCATCGTCGCCTCCAGAGTTCAGCATGGCGGTCTCTTTTGCAGATGCGGTGCAAGAACAAAGGGAATTCGATAGGAACCATGGCCAGATTCGAGGGATCAAGCGTTTGATCGGGCCGATCTGTCCGGGCTCAGGCCTAGGGCCAGTCCGGATCCGCGGGGAACTGGGCGGTGATGCGCTGGGCAACCCCGGAGCGGAGCTTGCCGATGTGGAGCATCCAGGCGATGGCCTCCCGCAGGGTGTCCTGGAAACCGGTCGGAGTGTAGCCCAGCTGCTGTTGGCTCCAGCTGCCGTCGTAGTACTGGTAGCGGCCGACGCCCTCCTGGGCCCAGCTGCGGGAGACCAGGGGCTCGCCGCCGGTGACCTTGGCGGCCAGCTCGAAGAAGGTGGCCCCCATCAGGTTGGGGACGCGGCCATAGACGTGGATCGGTTTGACGCCGGTGAGCTGGTGCAGGAGCTTGCGCGCGTCGGGGATGTAGACGTTGTCGCCACAGGCCAGGTAGCGCTTGCCCGGCTCGCCCTTTTCGGCGGCGAGGGCGTGCACCAGGGCCACGTCGGCGGCGCGGATGAAGTTGAGCCCTCCCGTCCAGGTGGTGCCGATGCCGTTGAGCCAGTTGCGCAGGAACACCATCGAAGGTGTGATGCGGTAGTCCAGGCTGCCCCAGACCACCGCCGGGCAGACGACCACCACCGGTATCTGGTGGATCTCGGACAGCTCGTAGACCCGCCGCTCGCTCTCGGTCTTGGCCCGCATGTAGACGTTGGCCGGATCCTGGTTCCAGTCCTGTTCGTCGCGCAGCTCATCGGGTTTTTTGCCCGAGCCGATGGCCGCGATCGACGAGGTGAACACGATCTTGGAGACGCCGTTGGCCTTGGCTGCGGCAAAGGCGTTCTCCGCGCCCTCGAGCGCTGGTTCCATGATCTCAGCGGGATCCTTGGCCCACGTGCGATAGACCGCAGCGGTGGCGAACAGGGTGTCGCACCCCTCCGTGGCCCTGGTGAAGCTGTCCGCGTCGCGGATGTCGCCGTAGCGGTACTCCACATCCAGGCCTGCCAGGCCCCGCAAATCCGACGTCTCCCGGACGAAGGCCACGACATCGTGGCCACGCTCGAGCAGTTCGCGGACCAGGTGGGAGCCCACGTGCCCATTCGCTCCTGTGACGAGCGTTTTTGGCATGGTCTACCTCCGGGTGGTTTGGGGGGTCAGTCGTCGTCCAGGCTCAGGCCCGACAGCAGGTCTCCGAAGGTCCCCAGCGAGACCTTCTCCTTCTTCTGCTGTTTGAAGTAGGCGCTGGCATCCCGATCGACGCCACCCTCGGGCTCGGCAATGGAGAGCGTCATGCGCCGGCGGCGGATGTCGATCTCGATGACCTCGGCCTTCACCGTGGATCCGATCTTGAACCGGCGGTGGAGGTTGACCTCCCTGGGCACGCCGGTGCGTGAGATGGGGATCAGAGCAGTGACGCCGGGGGCGACGTTGACGAAGATGCCGAACTTAGCGACCTGTTCGACCTTGCCTTCGGCCTGTGTGCCGACGGGGAATTCCTTGGCCGCGGTAGCCCAGGGGTTGTCCTCGAGCGCTTTGATGGACAGGGAACAACGACGGCGTTTCTTCTCGAATCCGAGCAGCTTGACCTTGACGGTCTGGCCCGGCTCGACGAAGCCCCGGGCGTCGCGCACGTTCATGTCCCAGCTCAGCTCGGAGTTGTGCACCAGGCCCTCGAGGCCCTCGGTGATCTCCACGAGAGCACCGTATTCCTCGATGCGGGTGACCTTGCCCTCGTATTCGCCACCTTCCTTGAAGGAGTCGCCCAGGGCGTCCCAGGGGTTGGGATCCAGCTGGCGGATGCTCAGCGAGATCTTGCCCGCCCCCTTGGAGTACCGGATCACCTTGACCTTGATGCGGTCCCCCTTGGACAGCATCTCCTCGGGCCGCTCGACGCGGTTCCACGAGAACTCCGAGATGTGGACCAGCCCCTCGACTCCGCCGATGTCGACGAACGCGCCGTACTCACGGATCTGTTTGACCACACCGTCGCAGACCTGGCCGACTTCCAGCGACTGGGCCAGATCCTTGGCGCGGGCCTTGGACTCGGCGCGCAGCACCTTGCGCCGGGAGACCACCACATTGCGGCGGCGGCGATGGAACTCGAGGATGTGGAAGCGGCCGATCCAGCCCACGAGCGAGTCCTCGTCCTTGATGGGATCGAGGGACGCCTGTGACATGGGCAGGAAGGCGCGCTGACCGGCGATGTGCACGTCGTAGCCGCCCTTGCAGCGGCTGCCGATCTTGCCCTCGACGGGGATGCCTTCCTTGAAACACCGCTCCAGATCGTCAGGCGAGCGCCCCCCGCGAGCGAGCGTGCGCGAGAGCCGTAGCGGCTCCCCGGCGGCGTCGCCACCGAGGACGTAGACCTCCAGGGTCTCGCCCACCGTCAGGTCATCCATCCCGTCCGACTCCTTGAGTTCGGAACGGTCCAGGGTGCCAACGACGTCGTTGGCCAGGGTGACCTCGAGCTGGTTGTCGGTGATCTTGCTGACCTTGCCGCGCACGATGGCACCGGGCTGCAGCGGCCCAGCCTCTTGCGCCTCGGCCGCCGGCTCGGGCGCCTGCTCTGGCGCCGCCTCGGGCTCCGGCGTTGCCTCGGGCTCCGGCGTTGCATCGGGCTCCGGCGCCGCCTCGAGCTCTGGCGCCGCTTCCGGCTCCGGCTCGGGCGTCTGCTCCGGCACCGCCTCTGGCTCGGGGGCCACCCCGGGCTCGGGTGCCTCGGCGGGAGGCGTCTTGGGTGGAGCCTCCGGTGGGGCCTCCTGGGGAGCCTCTGTGACAGGTTGAGAAGCGGCAGTCTCCTCCACGACCGGCATGGGATCATCGCCGACAGGGGGAGGGGACGGTTCAGGCGTGTCTTGCACGCTCTGGTTGGTCTCTTCGGGATCCATGGTTCAACCCCGTGATTAGCCCGGCTCCGCCACCACCTGGTGGGCTCGCCGGGTTTAGCCCGTCGTCACGGGCTCTGGAGGCCACGGAGCATAGATAACCCAGGGATGAATGGCAAGGAACCGGGTGGTCGTGTCAGAACGGAGTCAGAACAGGTCCGTGGCGCGCCTTAGAATACGGCGGGGAATCGAGGCCCGTGCGCGGTCGAGTTCGTCGCGGAGACGGTCGTTTTCATCCTCGAGGGCTCGTACCCGTTCCCGCAGCCTGGGCACATCGGTTGCCCCCTCGGCGCGGCGCTCCAGCTCGGCGATGCGATCCAGCAGGGCCTGCAATTCGCCTCCGTCCGTGGAGGAGACCGTCTGCTTGGAGAGCAGCTCGTGCAGCGAATCCAGGGATTGGGCAATGTGGCGATTGCTCTCGTTGATGGGCCCCATGGCGCGGGTGATGCCCTCGCGCAGAATCTCGGCCACCACGTCTGGGCCGTTGGAGTGGAGCACCGGCAGCGGGCCCTTGCCCGCCTCCGGATCCATGTCGATGACCTTGCCGTCACGGGCCTCTTCGAGGGCGCGGCGGATGTCTCCCGTGGAGCGCTCCTGCTTGTACAGGCCGTCCACCAGCTGGAAGATGGGCAGGTCGGACGCGGGATAGCGAATCCCACGGAACTGGCTGGGCCGGCGCAGGGGGTGCATGAACTCCTGGAATAGCTTGGCCCGATAGCGGATGGTAGTGCTGGGAGTGCCCAGCATTTCGGCTATCTCTACTAAGCTGTAGAGTTCTTCGTCGTTCATGGCCTTCTCCCGCGTGTCAGGTTGGTTGGCGAGCATTGTAGTAAGCTGGCCATGGCGTGTCGATAGCACCATCGAAATAGTAGTGAATACGCCTAGTTAACGCCAAATAGGGAAGCGCCATTACAATGTGGTTGGAGCATGATCGCCGATGATGAGGCGCCACCGATGAACGACGGCAGAAAACGGCCCGGAGGGGGGCGCGGCGTGGCGCGCCAGACCCTGTGGTCTGCCGCTGCCACCGGCGCCAACGCGGTATATTTCTTCGCGCTGATCCCCATCATCACCAAGCTGGGCGGGCTGGATAGCTACGGGCTGTGGGAAGGCACGACGGTGCTGGTGGCGCTGATGGCGCCGGTGGCGTGGATGGGGCTGCGTTCGGGATTCACCCGGTACAACGCCGGCGCCGTGGAGCGCCGCGAGCTGTCCGCCAACTTCCACGCCGTGCTGCTGGCCGTCGTGGCTGCAGCGATCCTGCTGGGGGGGCTGGAGCTGGCCCTGTCTCCGGTGCTGGCGTCGCGGGTCTTCGCCGGGCAGCCGCAGGCCGGGGGTACCCTCCGCCTGGCGGCGATCCTGCTGGCGGTCGAGGCGGTGCACCTGGTCGTGCTCGAGTACTACCGGGCCACGATGCGGATCCGCGCCTACGCCGCGATCCTCGTCTCCCAGCGGGGGCTGGAGCTGGCGGCGGTGACCGGCTTGCTGATGGGCGGCTACAGCATCACGGCCTGTGTGGCTGCGACCCTCGTTGTGCGAGGAGCAGCGCTGCTGGCCGGGTACGCGGGCGTCGTGGCGACGGCGGGAATCGTCCGGCCCGATTTCACCCGGCTATGGCCGTACATGGTGTTCGGCTTTCCGCTACTGCTCAACGAGTTCCTGGGCCGGGTGCTCAAGGCGGCCGATCGACTGTTGATCGGGTACTACTGGGACGCGGACGCGGTGGGCGCGTATGCCGTCCCCTTCAACATGGGCATGGTGTTCCTCCTGTACACCTCCACGCTCCAGGTGTGGCTCTACCCACACCTCTCGTCGCTGTGGAATCGCGGCAAACAAGAGCAGGCTGTGGCGATGTTGGCGCAGGTGCTGCGGTTTTTCGTGTTACTGGGGCTGCCGACGGTCGTCGGGATGGCCTCGGTCGGGCCGGCGCTGGTGACCTTGGTGTCCTCCCCCGAGGTGGCGCTGAAGACGGCGCTGGTCGTGCCGATCCTGCAGACCGGATTGTTTCTGTACGGGATGGCCTCGTTGACCCTCTACGCCCTGACCCTGGCCGAGCGTACGGCGGCCATCACCTGGGTTTTGCTCTGCGCGGTGGGGGTCAACCTGGGCCTCAACGTGTTGCTGATTCCCCTCCTGGGGATCGTCGGCGGGGCGCTGGCCAGCCTGACCGGCTTCCTGTTCCTGGCCGTACTGATGACGGTGGTCGCCCGCCGGGCCATCCCGGTGCGGGTGGTCCCGGATGGGTGGCAGATCCCCCGCGTGCTGCTGGCTTGCCTGGCCATGGCGATCGTGGTGGCGCTGATCGGCCCCGACGGCCCGATCCGCCTGGCCGCTGCGGTGACCGCTGGTGCGGCGGTTTACGGGGGCACGTTGCTGGCCACGCGCTGTGTTACGCTCGCCGAGATCCGCGCCCTGCGCGGAGGCCCCAAACGCCGGCCGTCCACTGACGAAGGAGGCTCCCGGTGAAGCTCGTCGTCGTCATCCCTGCGCTGAACGAGTCCGCTACCATCGGTCCTGTGGTGCGCAGCGTGCCGGAGCGACTGAGTGGCATCGATGAGATCCAGATCGTGGTGGTGGACGATGGGTCGACGGATGACACCGGTGTCCTGGCGCAGGAGGCCGGGGCGCTGGTTCGACGGCACCTGCACAACCGGGGAGTTGGGGCGGCCTTCGCCACGGGCATCGCCGCGGCGCTGGAGCTGGGGGCCGATCTGATCGTCAACATGGACGGGGACGGGCAGTTCGACGCCACGGACATCGGCGATCTGATAGCGCCCGTGCTGGCCAAGCAGGCCGGGTTCGTCACCTGCACGCGGTTTGGCCGGCCCGACTACGTCCCGCGGATGCCATGGGTCAAACGCCAGGGAAACGTCGGCATGACCTGGCTGGTGAACCGGATCACCGGCCTGAAGCTCACCGATGTCTCCTGTGGATTCCGTTGCTATTCCCGCGAGACCGCGCTCAAGTTGAACCTCTTCGGCCAGTTCACGTACACGCAGGAAAGCCTGATCCATCTGGCGCACCAGGGCGTGACGATCACCGAGGTACCTCTCCGGGTACGTGGCGTTCGCGAGTTTGGGCGCAGTCGGGTCGCTTCGAATCTGGTGGTTTACGGCGTTCGCAGCCTGTCGATTATCTTGCGTTCGTTGCGGGATCACAGGCCTCTGGCCTTCTTTGGCTCACTCAGTGGTGGTTCCATGGCGCTGGGGGTGGTGCTGGGGACATTCGTATTCGCGCACTGGCTACACACGGGCCACACCAGCCCCTTCCGTTCGGTTCTGCTGGGGAGTGCGGCGGCATTGATCGTGGGGGTGGTGCTCGGAGTGATGGCATTGCTTGCCGACATGATGGGCCGCATCCAGCAGACCAATCAGTCCCTGCTATTCGAATTGAAGCGACGCGGCCGGGAGTCGGATGACCATGCCGGCCGCGATTAGATCGGACGGCAGGGTGAGGCACGGGTGATGGACCTGGCGCTGTTGTTGCTTCGCTGGCTCGATCGCTGGCCCCGCTGGGCGGCGATCGGGTTCCCGGCCGTTGTGGCGGGGATCTCCACCAGTGTGTGTCACGACCCGCGTGTCTATCACGGCGGGGACAACGTGCTGTACTGGGCGCTGGGCCGCTCCTTGCTGGAGCATCACGCCTACCTCAACCTGGTCGCCCCCGGCGAGCCATTCGAAACCTCCGTGCCGTGGGGATTGCCGGGCCTGCTGGCCGGAGTGATGGCTCTGTTCCCCGAGCAATACGGGGCTCTCAAGCTGTTCAGCTGGGCCGCGATGGTCGGTGCCTTCGTTGCACTGGGAGCATTCCTGCAGCATCTGCTGCGTGGGCATCGGGGGATCGCCATGCTCACGTTGCTGATCTGTGCGCTGAACCAGCGCCTGGTGGTTTATGGAGGCCTGGTACTGTCCGAGGCGCCGTTCCTGGCGTTATCCGCGGGCGCGCTGCTGGCCTACGAGGCGTACCGCAACCGCTGGCCCGACCGCTGGTTGGGCGTCGCCCCAGCGGCCCTGCTGGCGTCCTACGCGTACCTGGTCCGCCCCATCGGCATATCGTTGGTGGCGGCCCTGCTGGGGGCGTTGTTGCTGGGGCGTCGTTGGCGGGCCCTGGCCGTGGCCCTGTTGATCGTGGTGGCCGTTGATGGGTCTTGGCATGTGCGCTGCCTCCTTCATCCGTCGGATGAACCCAACCTCTATGTCGACAACCTGACCCGCCGGAGCAAGTTCCAGGAGGGCGACGAGACCATCGACCTGGTCGGTTTGGTCGAACGGCTGGCCCACAACGCCGCGGCCTACATGGATCAGCCGATGAAGGAGATGACCCTCTCACACGGGTACCGATGGCTGGATTTCCAGGACCTGGCAACGGTGTTGCTGATCCTGGCCGCCGTGGGATTCGCCGTGACACTGAACCGCGCCGGGCCGGTTCATCTCTACGTGCCCCTGTACCTGCTGGCTCTTCTGGCCTGGTTGCCCGAGGTGATCAAGACGCGATACCTGGCGCTGGTCTACCCGGTCCTGCTGGCGTGGATGCTGCTCGGACTCTGGCGGTTACTGGCTACCTTCTCACCGCGGTCGGCGGCTGTCTCAGTGGTGGTGACCGCGTTGCTCTTGATGTCGTTCAACGGGACGCGCCTGCAGCAGATGAGCCCCCGGTACGCGGCGATTCGTGCGGCTCATGAGACGGGCTATCCGGATGCCGGCCGGCCGGGGAGGGTGACGTCCTACATCCAGATGTGCCTGTGGGTCGAGGAGTCGGGGCGGGCCGACACCATCCTGGCAGCACGCAAACCCCGGCTCGCATACTTCTATACCGGCCGGAAAGCGGTGCGGGTGCCCTACGCCAACGATCCGGCCGAGGTGTTCGCCTGGCTGGTCGAGCACGAGATCGACTATCTGCTACTGGACCGCATCGACAGCGCCACGGAGAAGACGCGCAAACGGCTGCAGCCAACCCTGGACGCCTATCCGGATCACTTCCGCGAGGAGTTCAAGACCTCTTCGGGGGATCGGGTGATGCTGTTTTCCCCCACACCGATGTAAGGTACGGGCTATGCGATGGCTCGTCAGCAACGAAGAACGGCGCATGCGGCGGATGGCGCGCCTGGCCGGTACCGGCGAGATCCTCGACGTGGGCTGCGCTGCGCTGCCCAACCGCTACTTGCAAGGGCGGGCCGTCGTGGGCCTGGACCGGGAACGCTGGCCCCTGGCCCCTCCCTATTCCCAGGCGCTGGTGGGGGACGCCGACACCCTGCCCGCCGTCGTGGGGTCCCGGCGATTCGACGCCATCGTCGCCGGCGAGGTCCTGGAGCATCTGGAGAACCCGTACCGGTTCGTGCGGGACTGCCGGGAGGTGTTGCGGCCCGGGGGGTGTCTGGTGCTGTCCACCCCCAACCCTCTGCACCCGCCGGTGCTGCTGTGCGAGGCCCTGGGAATCCGCCGCCTGTTCTATACCGAAGAGCACCTGTACTATTTCTTGCCCCGCTGGGTGCGGCGTGTGGTGGAGGCCTCCGGGCTAGAGCTGGAGCGGCAGGAGGGGGTTGGATTTCCCGTGCTGGTGGGGTCTCGTCCCGCCGTCCCCGCGCCGGCGGCCCTCAGTTACCAGGTGATCTATCTGGCCCGGAAAGCGCGTTGAACTCACTCTCAGGTGTACGGAAGCGAATGTGATGCTATTCTTGCCCGAAGCAACCGGCTTGGGTGAATCGTTCAGGGTGTACAGGGTGAAGCAGATCAAGCGGACCATAATCCGGCTCGTCATGCTCGCGTTTCTCATCGGCGCCACGGCTCCGGCCGAGGCCTCGTTCCCCGAAGATATCGATCTGCGAGGGCTGGAGGTCCTCGATACCCCCACGGCGCAGCTGATGTTCGACTACGTCATCCGTGAGATGGCGATGACCATCAGCCCCAAGGCGCTGTCGCCGGCGGAGACCATCGGGACTTTCGGTTTCGAAATAGGGCTGGAGAACACCCTCGCTTTCCCCCACACCACGGTGGAGTCGGACGCCGACATGCCCACCTGGGACATCTACAACGCCTGGGACATGGTCACCGAGTCCGGGGAACCCAACCCGGGTGTCATCTACATGCCCACGATCCGGCTGCGCAAGGGGCTGCCCTACAGCTTCGAGATCGGCACCAATGTGGGTTGGATGCTCGGTACGCGCCAGACGGTGCTGGGCGTGTTCGGCCGCTGGGCCCCACAGGAGGGCTGGCGCAACGTCCCCGATTTTGCCATCGGGTTGGCCTACAACGGGCTGGTGGGTAACGAGACCCTGGACCTGGGCGTCTTCGAATTCGACATGTCCGTGGGGTACACCTTCGCCTTCGGCCTGGATCGCAAGTACACCTCGGCCAAGTTCTCTCCATTCTTCGGGATCGGGTTCCTGGCCAGCCACGCCAAGCCCAAGAACATCGAGTTCGACCTGCTGCCCGCGACGGCCTGGGCCGGCAAGGCGGAGCCGGGCGTGCAGCCCAGCGACTTCCGCTACACCAAGATCATCATCGGCTTCGTGCTGGTGAACAACCACTTCCAGTTCGGCTTCGACGGCGAACTGATTCCCGAGGGAGTCCACGCGCTCAACTTGCGTGTCGGGCTCAACTACTGAGCATCACCCCACCCCGATCGATCCCCGTCTTCTTCGTTGTTCTCGGTTCGTTGATGTGCGTCGGCCTGGCCCGCGGTGCGGACGAGATCGCCATGACGATCGCGGCGGAGATCTCACCCCAAGGGGACTCGATCGAGGGGGTGGCCCACATCTCGTTCGTCAACGGCGGGCCGGACCCTCTGGATCACCTGGTCCTGCTGCTGTATCCGCAGACGCTGGCCGAGCCGGAATCCGAACTCAATGACCTGACCTTCTCGCGGGTCTACCCAGGGCGGTTCTCCCCCGGTGGGATGGTGTTGCCGGACCACGCCACGGAGGCAGTGCCCTTCGAACTCGCACAGGGGGCGTACGTGCGCTTGCCGCTGGAGGCACCCCTCGCCCCCGGGGAGACCGTGGAGCTGGAGCTACCCTTCGTCACCACCGTCCCACGGCGATTCGGCACCTTCGGGCGTTACCGGTGGATTGTGGCCCTCAACGGCGGCTGGACACCCCAGGTGGCGGCCCGGCGAACGGACGGCTCTTGGGATCTGGCCGCCCCGCCGCCCCCGGCCAGCTGGGTCCTGGATCTGCGCTACGATCCGTCGTGGTCGGCCACGGTCAACGGAGCCGTCCAGGGCGCGGACCGTGCCGACGCGGGCGCCGCGGTGGGTAGCTACTCGCTGTTCGCGCCGGGGCTGGCCCGGGTGGAGACCGATGCGCGCTTCCTCACCGTGGTGCTGCACCGCGCGGGGGAAGTGATCACGGTCGACACGGAGCAGGGGCCGATCACCTACGTGGGGCGCCGCCCAACGAAGCGGCAGCAGCAGGACCTGCATCGGGTGGCGGAGGGGGCCCTGGGGCTGATGCGGGCCCTGGAAGTGGAGGGGGCCGAGCAGGGCACGGTGCTGGTGGAGGTGCCGCTGCGCTGGCGGCTCATCGAGCAGGGGGAGGGGGTCATCCTGGTCTCGGACCGCTTCTTGGAAGTGGACCCCAATTTCCGGCGTTTTGCCCAGACACAGCTTGCACGGGCGATGATGACCGACCGGCTGGTGGGGCCCATGGCCGCGGTGGAGTCCCCCGCCGACGTACCGGCGATGGCGGAGGCCGTGTCTTGGGCCCTGCTGCCGCGCTACCTCAGCGGCCGCTACCGGTTCAACCCGTCGGCCCAGGACCTGCTGCGCCCGTTCGATTTCCTGCCCAGCGTGGAGCAGTTCCTCTATGCCCCCCGGTACCCCTTTGCCGACGAGGTCATCAACAACCCCTACCAGTTCGACCCGCTGCGGGCGGACATCCGCCGCTTCCACCGGGCTGGCATCTCGCCGCGGGTGAGCCTGCTCAAGCTCAAGGAACGGACCGGTGCGCTGGCGGTGGACAGCGCGGCGACGACCTACGTGGCCTCCCTGCGGTCCGGTGGGAGCCAGCCGCTGTTGCCGTTGATGGAGCAGCGCTGTGGTGTGGAGCTCCGCTCTACGTGGGAGGACTGGGAGGCGGCCGTCCCCGTGCTCAACTACGACCTGACCGTGGAGCGCGAGCCGTTGGGAGAGCGCTGGCTCACCCATGTGGAGGTGACGCGGGAGGTCGGGGCCGGGCAGCGGGTGCAAGAAGAGACCGTGAACGTGGAAGCGGTCATCGGCGCACGCCCCGGGCAGCGGCGGACCAAGATCCGGCTGCGCTGGGACGGCGAAGGGGAGGGGGCCAGCTGGGCTCTGGAGACCGCTCGTCGCATCCAGTTCGTCCGGCTGGATCCGGAGCACAAGCTGATGGAGGTGAGCGCCGAGGGGTTCAGCCAGCGTCACGACAACCGGCGTCCACGGCGGCTCAAGGTCTATCCGTGGGGGTATCTGGGTGACATCAACGTGACCGAGGGGACGTTCCAGGGCACCATCGGGCTGTCCGGCAAGCCGGCCTTCGACAACCGCAACTTCTTCGAGGTGTACGCGACCCACAACGAGGAGACGATGCTCGGTATCGGCGGCGGGTACTACCGGTTCTTCGGCCGCAGCCAGAGCTCCCTGTTCCGCCGCAACTACCTTGGTTTCTCCTCGTCCGTCGAGATGCTCAACCAGCGGTTTGCCGAGCTGCCAGGGCAGATCCCCCTGGTGGCCACGGGCTACCTGAGCTACCGATACAGCAACCGCTACAGCGGGTCGTTCCCCACCCGCGGCGGCTCCTTCCGCGTGTCCCTGCACCTGGGCCGCTTCCAGCAGACGATCCTCCCGGACGGGACGTCCCCGGCCTTCGTCGGTGCCTCCGTCGGTGGTAGCGGCCGGTTCGCCCTGCATCCCAGCTTGGTGGTGGCCGTGATGGGCAAGGCCGGCACCACCACCGCGGCCCTGCCGCACCAGCAGCTGGTTCTGGGCGGGAGCAACGATCTCAGGGGCCTCCCCGAGCACTACGCGACCGGCAACTTCAAGCTGCTCACCAGCGTGGAGCTGCGATACCTGGTGCTCAAGGACATGGACCTGCGCATCCCGTTTTGCCGGGTGCGGGCCATCCAGCTCAACGCCTTCGTGGATGCCGGTTGGGTGGGGGAGGGTGCGCCCGCCACCGACGAGATGAACGTCGGCGTGGGCGGCGGCATCCGTTTCCACGTGGACACGGTGGGCATCTGGCCCACGTCCGGCGGCATCGACGTGGCCTGGTCCCCACGCGCACCCGTGGGAAATTTGCTACCTTGGCCCGTGCAGATCTATCTGAGGGTAGGACAGTCCTTCTGATGAGCCGCTGGTTGCCGATCTTGATCACGTTGACGCTGGTGTTGCCCGCCGTGGGCTGCCGCGTCGCCCGTTATCCCGCCGAGAACAGCCTGCCCGATCCGGTCCCCGACCCCCCCACCGAGGTGGAGGCGGAGGTGAAGGCGCTGTGGGCCGAGTCCGCGGCATCGACCGCGCTCAAGGGCAAGCTGGAGCGGGTGGTCGAGGCGGGGCGGTCCCTCATCGGCAAGGCGGAGGTGGTCCTGGACGAGGTGAAGTACCGGGGGGACTGCAGCGGGTTCGTGGAGGGCTGCTTCGCATCGGTGGGAGTGGTCTTCGAGGATGGCTCGGGGCGGTTGGTGTCCGGTTCGGAGGCCATCTTTCGAGCGCTCAGCTCACAGGGCGTGGTCCACCACGACGATATTCCCATCCCCGGTGACCTGGTCTTCTTCTCCAACACCTACGACCGCGATCACGACGGCAAGGTGGACGATCATTACACCCACGTCGGCTTCGTCGATTCCGTGGCCGAGGACGGCACCGTGCGCTTCTTGCACTACATCGGCGGCGCCAGCCGCATCGGACGCATGAACCGGGTCCACCCGGAAGTGCACGCGGACCCGGAGACCGGAGCCATCTGGAACGACTTCTTGCGGCGGCGCCACTCGGACGACGGCGAGGACGTCCACTATCTGGCAGCCGAACTGTTCGCCGGCTTCGGCCGCGTCCCCGGTACGGCCCCGGAGGCCGCTGAGGCTCCTGCCAAGTGAGCGACCCCGAACCACGACGCCGCTCGATGATGAGCACGTTCCGGCGTGGGCTGGTGTGGGCCCTGGTGGCCGGGCTGGTGGTCTACCTGGGGCTGGCGATCTACGCCGGCCGGAACCCAGAGGACGGCGAGGGGACCCGGGTCGCCGAGGAGCTGGCCCACTTCAGCTGGCTGTACCTGCTGCCGATCCTGGTGATGAGCCTGGGCAACTACGGCATTCGTTACGTGCGCTGGGAATACTATCTGCGCCGGCTGGACATCCGGGTGCGTCCCTGGACGTCCCTCTCCGTGTTCATGTCCGGGCTGGCGATGACGATCACGCCGGGCAAGGTTGGGGAGTTCCTCAAGAGCTACCTGCTGCGGGAGACCGACGGCATCCCCATGACGCGGACCGCCCCGGTGGTGTTCATGGAGCGGGTGACCGACCTGCTGGCGCTGGTGGCGCTGGCCTCTGTGGGGGTGGGGGCATACTACGATCAAGGGATCTGGGTGCTCGCCGCGTCCGGTGCGGCGATGGTGCTCGGCCTGGCCATCCTACAGAGCCGTCGCCTCAGCCTGGCCTTGCTGCGGCTCATAGGCCGCATCCCGCGTCTGGAGAAGCTGGTGGCCGGCCTGGAAGAGACCTACCTGGCCGCCCGCGAGCTCACCCGCCCTTTGCCGCTGCTGCTGGGGCTGGTGTTCGGGATCGTGGGCTGGGCCTGCGAATGCCTGGGGTTCCACCTGTGCTTCTTGGGCCTGGGGCATGCGATGGAGGTAGGGGTTTCGTTCTTCGTGTATGCCTTTTCCACCATCGCCGGTGTGGTGTCCCCCGGAGGGCTGGGCGCCACCGACGTGGGGCTGGTTGGCTTTGCGATGGCCATCGACGGCCAGCTGCCTGAAGGCACGGCGGTGGCTTCGGCGTTCCTGGCCCGGATCTGTACGCTGTGGTTCGCCATCGCTGTCGGAGCGCTCTTCCTGCTGCGGTTCTCCGGGTCGCTCCAGGCCGACGCGGAATCCATACGCGCGGAGGCGCAGGGTTCTTCTTCTGCCAAACAATCCGACTAACCTCTTCCCCTTTTCACTTCTGCCCAGTTTCACTCCATAGAATAGGAACCAAAGGGCTCCCGGACGTGGGACCGGTGACGGAGGACGAAGGATCTATGACGACAGCAGGCAACGATAGGCATCTGGTCGCCCTGGACGACAGGAGCAGTCTGGGTGACGAGGAGTTGATGCTGCGCTACAAGGACGGCGATGTGCCGGCCTTCGATCTGCTGGTACGCCGTCACCGCAACGGGCTGATCAACTTCCTGTTCCGCATGACCGGGAACCGGGCCATGGCGGAAGAGGTCCAGGCGGACACCTGGCTCAAGATCCACCGCGCTGCGGCCCGTTACGAACCGAGGGCCAAGTTTTCCACGTACCTGTACACGGTGGGATACCGCCAGTGTTTGACGGTGTTGGACAGCAAAGCAAACAAAGTCGGCGCGGCCGGCGTGGATGTGGACGTACTGGAACGCAACCCTGCGGTGGCAGACGGTGGCGGTTCCTCGGCGTGGACCAACCCGGAAAAGCAAACCATGCTCGACCGGCAGATCGCACGCTTGAACAGGGAGGTCGCCGATCTCCCCGAGGCCCATCGGGCAGCCTTCCTCCTCTACTACGTGGAGGGCTTGAGCTGTACCGAGGTGGCCAACGTACTGGACCTGACGTCCAAGGAAGTGAAAGGGCGACTGGCCTATGCGCGGCGGCTGCTGCGTGAACGTGTGGCCGGATGACGAGGGGATAGAGGCTTTGAAGATGATGGATTGTGCAAACTACAAAGAACTTTCCGGATTGCGGCAAGAAGATCTGTCGTCCACCGAGGCGACCGAGCTGACGGCCCATCTGGATGAATGTGAGATGTGCCGCCGGGAGCAGCTGGCCGACGAGGAGCTGTTCGGCCTGGTGGACCGGCTCCCCACACTGGAATCCGAGATCACCGCGGCAGACATTCGCCGTCTGGATGGATTGCAGACCGCCGAGATGGCTGCGGTCGGTTCCGCGCCGGAGAAATCCTACCGCGGTGCTCGCTGGGGCGCGCTGCTGGCGTTGGCCGCCGCGGTGACGCTGGCGTTGCTGATCGTTCCTCGGCTGGGTACGGACCCCGAGGGCGTGCTCGAAGAGGGGCAACGGTTCAAGGGCGCCGAACCCGAGACGGATGCTCCTGCGGTGCTGGAGGTCCAGTTTTCCGTCGAGTCGCGTCTGGGTGAGCGTCCGGTGCTGGAGACCGGCATGAGCGGTGCTCAGTACGGCGGCGACCAGTCGCTGGTGTTCGGTGTCCTGCAGAACGGTGAAGGCACCATGACCCTGGCCGAGACCGCCCCGGATGGCACGGTGCAGGTCGTGCTGCCCGGCGCCGGCGTCGTCTGGCAGGAGGCGGGCGAGCAGACGTGGATCCTCGCGGACGAAGCGGGCAATTCGCTGGCCTACCGCCCCGATGGCCCCTCCGGCACCTACCGCTACGAGGTGCTGTTGACCGCCCCCGATTCGCGTGCCCTCGACGCGCAGGACATTCGTTCCCTCGCCCGCGGCGAGGATCTTGCAGGTGTTGACGTACTGGCAACGGACGGCTTCGATGTAGAGTGGATCGCTGGAGACTGAGTTGAACAAGCATTCCGATAGCAGGCAGGTGGCAGCCTCGCTGCTGCTGGGCGGCATCCTGGTCGTCCTGGCGGTGGTCATGATGGTGTTGCAGGCCGGCTGCGCCCACAGCCAGCAAAGCTGGCGCACCAAGGGCCTGGCCCCGGCCGAGTCCACCGCGGATGCCATCGAGGCGAGCTTCGGGCCGCGGCGGGTGGCTCTGCTCATCGGCGTGGGCAGCTACGACGATCCCCTGTTCCCCGACCTGATGCACGCGGAAAACGACGCGGTGGAGTTCGGCGAGATCCTCGAGACCCGCGACTACGGTGGATTCGACCGCATCATCGTGCTGACGACCCCGGTGCAGACGACCCAGGCGCGAATCCTCACCGAGCTGGTCAGCCTCAAGAACGATCTGCGCAGCCAGGACACGCTGATGGTCTACTTCAGCGGCCATGGCACCATGCGCCTCAACGACCGCGACGAGCCGACCCTGTACCTGGTCACCAGCGACGCCAAGGCCCGGGACCTCGGCGGTTCGACCCTCGAGCTGGCGGAACTGCAGGGGTTCTTCACGCGTATCCGCGCCGAGCGCAAGGCGCTGGTCATCGACGCCTGCTTCCACGGGGACGGCAAATCGGCGGTGCAGCCGACGGTGCAGCAGCGCCTGGAGCGTATGGACGCCTATCCGACGCTGAGCCGCCGCGTGAAGCTGGGCCAGAGCGAGGCCCACCTCTTCGCCACGTCGTGGGGCCGCCCCGCCCGGGAGGACGACGAGCTACAGCACGGGGTCTACACCTACCATCTGCTCCAGGGTTTGACCTGGAGCCAGCAGGACGCGGACGCCAACGCCGACGGGCTGGTGACCATCTACGAGGCCCACGACTACGCCCGCGGCTCCACCGTCGCCTTCACCGACGGCGCCCAGGTGCCCGAGGCCTACTTCCGCGTGGTGGGGGAGAAGGACCTGATCGTCACCGGCGAGCCGGACAAGCTCCTCGAGAGCCAGATGGCGCTGATCTACTTCTACGACTCCACCGACAGCGCCTTCGCCGGCGCGACCCTCAAGGTGGACGGCCGGCAGAAGGGGGTCTTCCCCGGCTCGATCCCGGTGGATCCCGGCCGGCATCGCATCACCATCGTCAGCCCTGATGGGGTGGTCCTGTTCGACCGAGCTGTGGATATCGACTACCAGGAGAGCATCCCCGCCGACAACATCAACAGCCGGGAGCCCGTGCACAAGGGGTTCCTCTCCACCTCCGGTGGGTTGATGGTCTCCCCCACGGACACGCTGCGGCCGCTGATGGGGACGACGACGGCCGCTGCGGAGCTGAACCTGGGCCTGCGGTTCCTCGCCGACCCCCGGTTCACCGGTTTTGCCGTCAGCTTCCAGCTGGGCTACATGCCTCTGCAGGCGGCCTTCGAGACCCCGCACGGCACCATCGACCTCCAGCGTCAGAGCATGTATCTGGGGATGGGCTACGGCTACCGGTTCACGCATCGCAACTTCTCGTTCGGAGTCAACTGGCGGGTGCGGGGGAGCATCATCAGCGCGCCCACCGTGGGCACCTGCAATACGGGGGACTCCGAGTGCGACGGCTGGCTGCTGTTCAGCCAGGGCCCCTACCTGGAGCAGGTGTTCCGGATCCACCGCAAGGCGTCCATCGTGCTGGGGGAAGAACTGATGGGATCTGTCGTCGATCCGACGACCCAGGGTACACTGACCCTATCGCCGACGCTGATGTTCCGCGTCGGGATGGAGTTCAATCTGTGACCTTGATCGGCCGATCGCTGCCGTTCCTGTGGATCATCGCTCTGCTCACGCCGTTGCCGGCCGGAGCGGACGAGGATCTGGACTACGATGGTTTCGGCTCGGAGACCGGGGACTGCAACGACCTGAATTCCACGGTCTTCCCCGGGGCACCCGAACTCTGCGACGGCATCGACAACGACTGCGATGGCTACCTCATCGAGGGGGAGATCGACTACGACGAAGATGGCTACCTGGGTTGTGGCAGCATGAACGGAGCCGGCTGGGAAGATGACTGCGACAACAACGACGCCGACGTTCATCCATTCGCCCAGGAAGTCTGCGACGGCAAGGACAACAACTGTGATGGCGCCTACGGGCAGGACGAGCACGACGCGGACGCAGATGGCTGGCTGACGTGTGAGAACGACTGCGACGACAACAACATCTATGTCTACCCGGGTGCGCTCGAGCTCTGCGACGGCGTGGACAACGACTGCAACGAAGAGGTGGACGAGCATTGCTTCGACGAGGACGGCCAGGGAGTCGGGGAGCTGGCCAACGTCGGCTGCGCCCTGCACTGGGACTCGGAAGCCGGTGCCGCCGCCGCGCTCCTGCCCCTCGCTTTTATCTTCGGCCGCCGTCGCATCCAGTCCTGTTGACCGCCCGTCTCGGGCTGGCGTACCATTAACTATCTAGAATATCTGGAGAAACTCGGCACAAGTGCGCTCTCGAGTACCCCGCGTCGCCCTGGTCCATCACTGGCTCGTGACTTACCGGGGCGGGGAGAAGGTGCTGGAGTCGTTTTGCAAGCTGTACCCGGACGCCGACCTGTTCACCTTCGTTCACGACCCCGCCCAGCTGCCTGATCCCATCAATCGACGTCGTATCACAACGTCCATGCTGCAGCGCCTCCCCGGCGCCACCCGCCACTACCCGTCCCTGCTGCCGCTGATGCCGCTGGCGGCGCGGCGGCTGGATCTGCGCGGGTACGACCTGGTGATTTCCAGCGACGCTGCGGTGATCAAGGGCGTGCGCACCACCGCCGAGCAGCTCCACGTCTGCTACTGCTATTCGCCGCCCCGGTATGCGTGGGACCTGCAGGACGAGTACCTGCGGGACCGCTCCCGTCCCGGACGGCTGGCGGCGCGGGGGCTGCTGGGCGCCATCCGGCGCTTCGATGCCCACGCGGCGAGGGGTGTCGATCGGTTCATCGCCATCTCCCGGACCGTGGCTGACCGCATCCAGCGTCACTACCGGCGGCCGGCCCCCGTGGTCTACCCCCCCGTCGATGTGGAGCAGTTCCGGCCGGCAGGTGAGGTGGGGGACCACTACCTGCTGGCTGGGCAGCTCGTGCCCTACAAGCGGCCGGATCTGGCGGTGGAAGCTTTCGCCCAGCTGGGGCTCCCGCTGCGCGTCGTGGGGGACGGGCCGCTGCTGGAACGACTGCGACGTCAGGCCCCCTCCAACGTGCAATTCCTCGGCCGCGTGGACGCCGCTGCGATGCGGCACGAGATGGCCGTCTGCCGGGCCCTGGTATTCCCCGGCGAGGAGGATTTTGGCATCGTCCCGGTGGAGGCCATGGCCTGCGGCCGCCCGGTCATCGCCCTGGCCCGCGGCGGAGCCACCGAGACGGTGGTGGGCCCCGTGGTGGGAGAATCCGGCGCCGAGGGGGACCTGGAAGGGGCAACCGGGCTATTCTTCAGGCACGACGAGCCGGCATCGTTGGCACAAGCGGTACGTCGTTTCGAGGACGTGGAGCAGGCCTTCGAACCCGATGTCTGCCGCGCCCGCGCGACGATCTTCGCGGAGCCGCAGTTCCGGCGGAAGTTCGACAACCGGATCCAGCGCTGGGTAGCCGAGCATGCTGCGACGATACGGTGAGGTCCTGCGTCTGTTCCTGATGGGCACCGATGTGGTGCTCGCGGCGGCGTTGTGGCTGGGCACCTATCAGCTGCGCTTCATCAGCGGCGCGCTCCCGGTGGTGCGCGGGATGCCACCGGAGGACTTCTACTACTACAGCACGTTCGCCGTGCTGGTCCTCAACCACCTGGCCTTCCGCTGGTTCGGGCTCTACGAGCCGTGGAGGCTCAAGCGGCTGAGCCAGGAGGCGTGGTCCCTGATCAAGGCGGTGGCGCTGTCCATGGTGGCGCTGATCGTGCTGTCGTTCCTGTACCGCTACAAGCAGACCGAGTACTCGCGGGTCTTCCTGATGGTGTTCGTGCCGGCGGAGCTGGCGGTGCTGCTGGGCTTCCGCGTCGTGCTGCGCTGGCTGTTGCGCTCGCTGCGGCGGTCCGGGCGCAACCTGCGCCACGTGCTGCTGGTGGGGAGCGGCCCTCTGGCGCGGCGCGTGGTGGCCCGCACGCGGGTCAATCGATGGGCGGGCTTGCGGGTCGTCGGCATGCTGTCGGACCGGGATGAATCCACCGAACCGTGTGAGGGCGTGCCGGTGCTGGGCAGCATTGATGAGCTGATGGACCACGTGGAATCCAGCGGCGTTCAGCAGGTGTTCATCGCCTTGCCCTTTGAACGCTTTGCCCGCGTCAAGGAGGTGATGGCCGAACTCTCCAACACCTATGTGGCGGTCCGTATGGTGGCGGATCTGTGGGAATTCGGGCTGGTGATGAACACCTCGGTGGACGATTTCGACGGCCTGCCGGTGCTCAACCTCGTCGATCGTCCGATGGTGGGCATGATGGCGTCGTTCAAGCGCCTCTTCGATGTGGTGTTCTCGACGCTCGTGCTGGTGGGGCTTGCGCCGCTGCTGGCCCTCATCGCCGTCGGGGTCAAGATCTCCACCGGTGGGTCGGTGATCTACCGCCAGGAGCGCATGGGCCTGGACGGCCGCAAGTTCGAAATCTTCAAGTTCCGCTCCATGCCCCCGGCTTCCGAGCAGGGCTCTGGGCCGGTCTGGGCCAGCAGCGGGGACGCCCGGCCCACGCGCCTGGGCGCTCTGCTACGCAAGACGTCGATGGACGAGCTGCCGCAGTTCTACAACGTCCTCATCGGTGAGATGTCCGTGGTCGGTCCGCGCCCCGAACGCCCGGTCTTCATCGAAAAATTCCGCCACGAGATCCCCCGTTATCATCAGCGCCACATGGTCAAGGCCGGGGTCACGGGATGGGCTCAGGTCAACGGCTGGCGGGGGGACACCGACCTGGAACCGCGCATCGCCCATGACCTGTATTACATCCAGAATTGGTCGATGCTCTTTGATCTCAAGATCATCTTGTTGACCGTGCCGCGGATGCTGAGGGATCCCCATGCCCACTGACCGCAGCACCGAATCCGGCGAATTTTCCGTCCCGCTGGACCGCCTGTCCGTGTTCCTGCTCATCGGGGTGGGACTGCTGTTGCTGGCCAAGGCGTTCCTGGCGATGAACAGTGCGTTCGAGGTCGACGAGTTCGATCTGTACGCGCGCTCCGCCCAGTTCCTGGACAACCCGGCCGGGAGGCTGGCCAACCCCCACCGGCTGCTATCGGTCTTGCTGTTCAGCCTCGGCGTGGTCGTCGGGGGATCGGATCCGGTCATCGGGATGGTGATCAACCGCGCCATCGCGGTGGTGGTCGTCGTGGCGGTCTACTTGCTGGTGATGCGCATCGCCGGGCGGTTGTTCGGCAAGTTCGGGGCGATCCACGCGCTGGTCGGCCTGGGTATGGTGTTCGTCTTCGTCGACCACTCCTACACGGGCCGCACCGATTTCGTGTCGTTGGGCCTGTACCTGCTCGCGCTGGAACGTCTGCTGGTCCGTCGGCCCATGGCGACATGGGTGGCGGGAATCGCCCTGGCGCTAGCGTGCCTGATGTCTCTCAAGGCCAGCCTGATGGTGCTGTCCGTGCTGACGGCACTGGTCGCGGCGGTGGCCATGGAGCGCTCCGTGCGCAAGGGGCTGCTCCACGGGGGATTGCTCGCCGCGGGTTGTGCTGTGCCTGGGGGGCTCTATCTGGTCGTCCGTGCCCTGCTGGGCGCCGACGCTCCGCCCGGCTCAGCCATGGCCCTTCCTCAGGCGGCGGTGGCCCTCGGCGCGGATACGGGCGTGCAGTTCAGCTTCTTCATCCTGTCCTTGCTGCGCCAGAATCCGGTGTTTTTGGGGCTCGCGCTGGCAGGCCTGGCCTGGACCGCGGTCCAGTGGTGGCGCGGCGAACAACGCACGGTCGAGCGCCTGATGGTGATGGCCGCGGTGGCCACCTACACCGTGGCGGTGCTGAGCTATTCCCAGCCCTGGCCGTACTTCCTGGCTACAGCCGTGCCGGGCCTGGCGGTGTTCTGGGGTGGGCTGTGCGGGGCCGTGCACAGCCGTCTCACGGACGAGAAACCCACTTCCGTATGGGTCGCGGCTCTGGCGTTGCTGGTGGTGATGGGATTCGCGCGGCCCGCGGATCGCGTGCGGTTCAACCTGTCGATGGGCAACCAGTATCAGGTGGCCATCATCGATCGCCTGCACAACGTCGTGGGCCCGCACGACGCCTACTTCGACGGCGTGGGGATGGCTCCCGATCTGCAGCGCAGCACGGGGTTGTGGCTGGACGTGGTCAACTTGCAGGCGATGGGACGGGACACCGGGTCCGACCAGGAGCTCCAGCAGCGGCTCATCGAGGCTTCCACCGCGGCGTGGGTGGTCAACTGGCGTACCGAACAGCTGTCTGCCGGGATGCTCGCCTTCCGCGACCGGTTCTTCGTCCAGGACTGGGGCAACATCTACACCCCGGGCCGGGCCTACGAGACCCAGCGATTGCACCAGCACCCCGATGTCCTCGAGGTGATCATTCCCGGCACCTACCACGTGCGCGGGCAGTCCGACGAAGCGGCCTGGCGCTCCTTGAGTATCGACGGGACGCCCCTGACCGGCCCCACGCTGATGCTGGGCCCGGGGGCTCATACGGTGGAGTCCAGTGGTGACGTGGGCATCGTGCGCATCCAGCGCTACGGCGAGGGTTTCATCGAAGACCGGCAGCGTCTCGACGGCTACAAGGCGCTGTTCCCCAAGGAGCAATACCTGATCCGTCAGTGACTCACGACGTGGGAACCCAGCTGCAGGTGGTCCAGGCCCGATTCCCGGAATAGCTGCACGACCTCGCGGGGTGTGGTGGCCAACGGCTGGGGGGGGATCCGGAGGTCGGTCATCAACAGGAACGGTAGATCGGTCCGCTGGTGGTACGCCGCCACGATCGCGTGCAGCGCTGGGTTGACCGACTCGGAGAGCAGCCAGGGGAGGGCCAGCCCATCGTGTGTCACCCCCACCGTCCGCTCGAGCATCCATGCGGTACAGGGGACCAGCGCAGTCCCGAAGCGAGCGAGCTCTCCCTGGCCGTCCAGCTCGAAGCAGCGCTCGGCATGGTCGGCCAGTACGAGCACCTTCAGCGGCCGTACCGGGTCTCGACCCAGGGCGCTCTCCAGGTGCTGGGGGACGTCCGGGCTGTGGGCCGGGCAGAGGATGGAGCGGTTGCCCGCCCCACGGCGGTCCCAGCTGGCCGGGCCGCTATAGCGGACCACGAATTCGCCCCGGGCCAGGTGGCTGGCCAGTTCGCCAGCTTCGTCCCGCGGGCATCGAGGGGTGAAGCCGGCCGCCTTCAGCAGGCTTGCGTCGTCCTCCCCCGCGAGCCGTGCTCCCAGGTAGATGTGTTCCAGGAGCTGAGGGCCCACGTCGCCGTAGTGCATGGCGGCGCCCACGGCGGCCGCCGTGTCCTCGGAGGCCGGGAGCACGAACAGGCTGTCGAGGTCGTCCAGGGAGGCGATGGCGCGGTTCAGGGCGGTATTGGCGAACAGTCCGCCGGCCAGCGCCACGTGGCGGACCCCCGTCCGGCGGATCCAGTGGCCGACGAGACGGCGGAACTGGATCTCCAGGTTCAGCTGGCAGGCTGCCGCGACCTGGGCTGCCGGTCGGGCTGCCAGAGGGCCACGGCTCCGCCGCACGCCGCGCCGGACCGCCAGGTTGAAGCCGCCGCCGGCCGTGTGGAAATCATCGCGCATGTGTTGCAGCAGATCCCGCGGTGGCTGGCTGTCCCCGGCACGGAAAGGCAGAAGCTCGGCGTCTTGCCCGACGTCCAGCCCGATGGCGCGGGCCACGCCCGCGGTGTGGTCGCGCAGGCTGGATAATCCGCTCTGGCGGTACAGCAGGTCCAGCTCCTCGGCGCCCCCCTGGCTGACCGTCACCGGGGTGGCCAGATCGCGCGTGCTGGCCGTGATCACCAATGCCCGCTCCCGGGGCTGGCAACGCCAGGCAGCGGCCGACAGCGCCAGGTAGCGATCCACCGTGCGGACGTCGCCCGAGAAGCCGTGTTCCGCCAGACGCGCTGCCTCCGAGTCCCGCAGGTAGGTCGTCGAGACGGACCACAGCCCGGTCTCGGCCAGGGCCATGTCCTGGAGCTTGCGCAGGCCGCGGACGATCGTCGCCTCCGCAGAAGAATCGGCATCCCGGCGTGAGTGGGAGCCGATGACCACCCGATCCACGTCGTGAAGTTCGAGGTTTACTGCGCGTAGCAGGTCTTGCCCGAGGGCTACCGGATCCCGCCCGCCATCGTCGTCCTTGCGGCGGACATCGGTCCCCGCGGCAACGAGCTGGGAGTCCACGACCAGGGCGGCGGCGGCCCTGGAACCATCGTTGAGTCCTAGTATTTTCATTGCGCGGTAGAATACGCCCCTTGGCGGCGGGTTTCATGCCCGCTGTTTCGATGGAGGCTGAAGATGCCGATCTACGAGTACAGCTGCGACCCTTGCGGTTGTGAATTCGAGGAACTCGTACGTTCGTCCGACGACGAGGTCATCTGCCCCGACTGCGGATCCGATCAGGTGGGCCGCAAGGTGTCGGTGTTTGCGTTCAAATCGGTGGGATCCGACCGTCCGTCCGCCAGCAGCGCGCACTCGGGGTGCTCGGATTGTTCGTCGGGGAGCTGCTCGGGGGGCTGTTCTTCGGGTGGTTGTTCACACCACCACTGATTCGGATCAGGTGGGGTCGTTGTAGTTGGGCCCGTTCAGCCCACCGTGGGTGTACATCGTGCCGTCCTCGGTGACGGCCTCCGAGGGCCACTGGAACGTGCCCAGGAAGACCACGTCGCCCTCGGACAGGGCTGGGCCGCTGAACGTGTGCAGCTCCGCGCCGTCCATCCGCACCGCGACCGACGGCGCGGTGGTCGCACCCGTGTCCCAATCGTTGTAGTAGGTCACGGCGATCCCGTAGACGCCGTCTGCAGGCTCGACGATGGCGATGGATTCGGGGCCGTAGCCCGTATCCACGTCGGAGATCATCATCGGGTTGTCCACGCCCTCGCCGACCATGCCCCAGTCCGGCGTGGGATTGCCGAAGTAGCAGTCGTTATCGGTCCAGTAGTCATTGGGGCTACCGGTGTTGATGACATGCAGGTCCAGATCGGTGGCGTCCTGGTCCCAGGTGAGGGCGAATTCCAGCCCCTGGATGTTGATGGCGAAGGCGGTGGCCACGGCCAGGTTCTCGCTGGGGCCGCCCGTTTCCCCTTCGGCCGTCAGCCGGGCCATATAGGCGCCGAGCATGGGCGGCTCGAAATCGGTCACCATCTTGTTGGGGTTGGAGAAGCCGTCGCTGGAGTCCAGGTCCAGGCCGCAGCCTTCGGGCACGTCGTACCAGGTCCACAGGAAGTGGGAAGCCGGGGAGTCGGCGGTGCCTATGTAACTCTGCGAGCCGTCGAAGGTGATGGTCTGGGGGAAGGGGATGGCAGCCGTAGCCCGCAGCTCACCTTCCGCGTTTTCGACCTTGGCGACGGCGGTGGCCGCTTTGACGGTCAGCTCGTACTGCTGACACCCGCTCAGGGCCAGCACGAAAAGGACAAATGGGATGGCAATCCGGGTCATGTCACACCTCCCGCCGGTTGCGGCGCACGGTCCAAGCAAGAAGCAAGATCAGCGCCAACGCACCGGTCCGCCTGGCGCCCTGGCCGCTGACGTCGCAGTTGCACTGCTCGCCGCTGCCGCTTCCGTCGCCGGTCGGCGCGTTTTCGGAGTAGGTGAAGGTCAGCGGGGGCATGGCCTCCGCGCCGCTGGGGTTCGCGGCCTCGATGAGGACGATGGCCATGTCCTCCTCACCCAGATATTGCGGCAACGTACACGCGAATTCCGTGTTTGCGCCGTTGAGGGTGCAGTCCGCCTCTGCACCGTCGAAGAAGATCATGGTCCCGGACTGGAAGTTCCCACCGCGTACGAGCACCGGTATGTCTCCCTCGAGGGGCCCGACCGCGGGCTCGACCTCGGCGAGCTCCGGGGGCAGCGTACCTGCATCCTCGTCCGTGTAGGTGTAGCCGTTTTGCAGGCTCTCGTCCGAATCACTCGACCAGACCCGGACATTCACCATGCCCTCGTCGTGGGCGGGAGTGACGACCTGTAGCCGCTCGCTGCTGAGCAGGGTCACCTGGCCGGCTTCTGCGCCACCGAACTCCACGTTGCAGTCGGTGGTGAAATCGGTGCCGTAGATCACTGTGGTCTGGCCACCCTCGGTGGGGCCGACCTTGGGTGAGAGGAAGCGCAGGCCGATGGGCTCGGCCGGGTGGGGCTCCTTCTCTTCCTCTTCGCGCCACTGGAAGCCGTCGAGGAAGACGGCCGAATCCCAGATCCCGTCGAAGACGTCCCCGATGGTGAAGATCAGCGCAAACTGCTCGCCGGGGACCGCCGGGGAGACCGTGGTCAGCCAGCCGGTACCGCCGCCGCCCGCGGCGCAGTCGAATCCAGTGCCCACCAGCAGGGCGGGATTGGTCACCGTGAACAGGGCCGTGTTGACGTCGATGACGTTGCCGCCCTGGTCGAACACGATGTTGCCGTTGAAGATCGAGGAGTTCTGCGTGACGGTGAAGCTGTCGTTGTAGTCGCTGCCCACCCACTGCGGGTATTCGCGGGACAGGAAGTAGAAGTTGAACTTGAACGAGTGCATGCCCGGCGGCGTCACCAGGTCGACCCGGATCTGGACGGTGTCGCCGGTTTCTCCGGTCCCTCCCATGTCGAAATCAGAACAGGAGGTCATCTGATCCACTTCACCGGTGTAGACCAGCCCGGCCGGAGCGTCCGTCGCGGTGATGGTGCCCACCCCATTGGTGGAATCCAACATGTTGTTCGTGCCCAGCTGCAACTGCACGGAGACGATGTCGCTGGAGGGTATGCCCAGGGCATCGATGACATCGTTGGGATTGGTGTAACCAAGAGAGGTTCGGGGCAGCAAAAGCAAGCCCAACACAGGCAGCAATAACAAGCCAAGACGTCGCATAGACCAACCCTTTCTACAATGCCCCGAACCGTTAGCCCCCTAGGTCCGGTGCGGTATGCACTCTAACAAAAATCGAAAAGAAATGGCGGTTTGAGCAAAGCGTCCGGAGTGGGCAATGCACGTAAAAGAACCGACGGTTTCTAGATCTCTAGCGTAATGCGTGTTATGCTTTGATACAAGAGCAGGGATTATAAGTCGAAGCATCCGGTTAATCCGCTCCCGCCCCGGGTGTTTCGACACCGGCTCGCCGTATGGCGGGCCGGTTTTTTTTTGGTGCTACCGCTCGCCAGACCAGGGCCGAGATAGCATATCGGCACGTTGCTGCCAGGTGTCAAAGGCAAACAGGTCGTGGTTTTGGGGGTAGCGGGAGTGATGGATCCGGATCCCCATGGCCCGGCGCATCAGGAGGCGCAATTGCCGCTTGAGATGGGCCGGCAATCGGCCGGTGAAGGCCTGTAGTGCGGCGCTTCCCTGGAGGAGGCCTCCTCCGACCAGCGCGGCGTGCCAACCCATCGGCCCCAGGGCACCCGAGGTCACCAGCGCCTCCCGATCGGCGGCCTCGAGGCCGAACACCTCGCGACGGAGCAGATGGCGTTCGGCGAGCACTCCTCCCAGCCCGCGGTGGAACGCGGTGGAGGCCCGGAACAGCGTGCCCTTGTCGGGAGTGCCGTGGTGCATCGCGTCGTCCAGGGCGACGGAGACCGCGTTGCCTGCCAACGTGGCCAGCGGGATCCCGAGCCCCAGCAACGTGTCGACGATCCCCGCCGCTCCGCCGAAAGCCAGCAGCCCGTCCCCGGCGATGCTGTCCAGCGGCCGCCGGCAGGTGATGGGCTGGCACTGGATGTGGGAGTCGTCGATGTCGAGCGGGTGCAGAGCCTGCCGCAGCACGCGGCGGGAGTCTTCGGCGCCCGCACCCGGGCCGGCTGTAGCTGCGGCCAGGACCTGGCGGCCGTCACGGGTTGCACAGCGCCATGCCAGCGCTCCGGCGCCCTCGAGGCCGAACAGTAGCTGTAGGCGGCCCACCCAGCTGGCCTGTACCGTGGCCGGATCGGCGGGAAGGCGCACCGCGGCCACGGTCTCCATATCCGCGGCCGGGTGGCTGCGGCGCCCCACCGCGGCGTCATACAGCGCGTCCAGCAGAACGCCACGGCCGGTGGTGTCGATGGTGAGCGACGCCAGGAGTTCCGTGCCGTCCTCCATCAGGATGCCGGCGACACGGCCCTCGCGCTTGATGGCCTTGCGGACGGTGGCGACCCGCGTCTCGACGCCGGCGATGCGCGCCCGCCGGGCCCACACCGAACGCAGCGCCGTGGAGTCGACGAGGGACATCCGGGCCGGGATGGCCAGCCGGTAGCCGTCCGCCAGCACCACGTCCACGCCCACCGAGCCTTCCAGGACGGAGCTAGCCGGCAGGTAGCGGCCCATGCTGGTGGGTACCGTGGTCCAGTCCGAACGTGCCCCTTTGTCCGTGGGGCGTGTGATCAGCGTGACGCGCCAGCCCCGGCGAGCCAGGCGCATGCCTAGCGCCAGGCCAGCGGATGCACCGCCAACGACCGTGACCGGGGGTCGGGTGAGAGTCATCATGGCGAGGCAGGTTAGCACAACGGCATGCCGGCTAAACGGCAACCCAACATGGCCATTTAGGCCGCCACAGGAAATAATGCTCGTGCGCCAGCGTAGGGGAAGGGTATCGAGGAGGCATCATGCTGGCGAACAGTACGGCTTCGGCCGTTACCTTTTGGGAAGGGTTGAACTTGAAGGAGAAGATCCGGAACCTGCCGTTTCCCCTTCAGCTGATACTCAGCGGCGCATTGGTCGTTCTGTTACTCATCGACCTCGTCATCCCCGACATCGTCCCGCTCATTGACGAGCTGGTGTTGATGTTCTTGCTGTACACCACCACGTCGGCGTCGTTCGGTTCCCTCAAGGACCGCAAGCGCGACAAGCTCGAATCCGACCGCAAGGTCCTGGATGTCAGGGACCAGCAGATCCGGCCCGAGGACCTGGCCACCGACGCGCCACAGAACGCGGAGGACGAGCTGTTCGCAGCGGCCCAGAAAGAACTGGAGGCGTTGGAAGGGAGCCCTTTTTAGGGCCTGACGGCCAGTCCGCCGGTTCACAGGCCGGCGTCGCCACCCGTGGCAGCTCCCCCAAACTCAGCGAAGCCCCCCGCTTGCTGCCCATGCGCAGCGACACCTGGAAGGTGTTCTCCCTGTTGAAAAAATGCCGCAAGCTCGCCCGCTCCTTGGAAA
The DNA here is from genome assembly GCA_964504165.1 of uncultured Rickettsiales bacterium. Classification (GTDB taxonomy): domain Bacteria; phylum Myxococcota_A; class UBA796; order UBA9615; family CAYRNR01; genus CAZDDH01. Next base: position 39,694 of record CAZDDH010000027.1, read on the forward strand.
AGGACGGCTTCCCCGAGACGGGCAAGCAGCGGCTGCAGAGCATCGAGCAGCGCCTCAAGGAGTTCCGCAAACGTCTCAAGGAGCTGGAGCAACTCCTGCGCACCCGGGAGCTGGACTTACCCCTGGCCGAGGCGGAGATGCGCAAGATCCAGCGGCTCCTCACCGCGTCCCAGACGGACGAGGAGCGCGTTTCCCTGCGCCGCTCACTCCAGCACGCGGTCCAGCACCGGGAGCACATCGTCGAGGTGATGAAGTCCCGCAACCTGTACATCCTGCGGCTAGACGAGCTCTACCACCACGTCCGGCAGCTGCACTCCCATCTCATGATGGTGGATTCCCCGGCACCGGCCGAGACGACCGACATCGTCGCGGAGATCGATGCGCTGGTTGAATCGGTGGATGCAGTAGACGTGGTCCGCAAGGAGGTACAGGCCACCTTGGAGCAGCGCCGGGCCAACGCGGCGTCACGCCTCCGTCAGGGCTGACTGGTGGCGGGTAGGCATTCTGCCAGGATGTGCTCCACCGCGACCGTGTTGAACGGCTTGCGGAGGAAACGGTCGATACCCAGCCGCGCTACCCTCTGCTCCAGGCCGTATTGCTTGGCCCCCGTGATGGCCACCACGTGGGTCTGCTTGCCGTTGTCCTCGGCGAGCACGCGCTCGTAGAACCGCAGGCCGTTGAGGCCGGGTAACATCAGATCCAAGAAGACCAGCGAGGGTTTATGGGTGGCGTAGAGCTGGCCCGCCTGGAAGGCGTCCTCGGCGGTGAGGATGTGGACCCCCGGCGCCAACCGCGTTAGCAGGTCCAGCATCGAGCTGCGGATGATGGGTTCGTCATCGACGACGAGGATGGACTGCTGGGTTCGACCCAGGGCGCCGATGGGAATGTTCTGCTCCTGGCAGAAAGCGACCACCGACGTCCGAAGCACCCGCCGATGCCCTCCAGGTGTACGGAATGCCTCCAGACGGCCGCGCTCGATCCACCGGACCACGGTGGGCGGCGAGACCCCGCACAGGCGGGCCACCGCATGAGTCGTCAACGCCTCGGTCCGCCGTTTTTTGGTCATGTGGCGATCATAGCGCACGCGCTCTTCCAGGTCCCCGGTGGTTCCTTTCAGATGCCGGCTTGACAGCCGATCTTGGGACTGTTAGCTTCGCCAAATCGAGGCAGTGTTTGGGCTGGCAGGGGCGCGCAGAAGCTGACGCGGTGTTTGGGCAAGCTGTCGTAGAAAACGCTGCTTCGACGCCCTTTTTATTTTTCCCGCTTCGTGCAGTTGGCCAGTTCGGCCTCCCCGATGATGTCCAGCGTGGATGCGTTGAGCCAGTTGGACTCCAGATCCGTGAGGGTGAAACCAAAACAATTTTGCGCTTCAGGCGCGCCTGGGCAGGAGCCACAGGGGCTACCGAGTTGTTCAAGCTGATCGCAGGTAGTTCCCGGCGAGTAGGCGTCTGAATCGCCCGTGACGAGCCGGAGCGCCGCGTCCAGATCAAGCCCGTTCACCATGCCGTCGAAGCGGCCCATCGTCAGCACGCTGCCGTCGGGGGACAGCTCGGCCTCGAAGGAGAGATCCTGCAGCATCAGTACACCGTCGATCTGGATCGGCACCGGCGTCGGTGTGATGGGGCTCAGGTTGACATGAGATCCGGAGAGCCAGGCTGATCCGCTGTCGCTGAGCTCAACCGTGGGGATGCAAGGATCTTGGTTCAAAAACTCCTGGTCCAGCCCACCCAGACGCATGTCCAGTGCCGTCTCATTGTGGAGCTGCAGCGACATGAGGAAAGGGGTCGTCTCCAGCAGGGCGAACAATGACTCTGCCCCCAGGGGCTTGAGCAATGTCCCGTCGGACAGGTCGACGATATAGCTGGCACCATCGCTCTCCAGCTGCAGCCGGAAATCCTCGGTGAGGTCCAGGCCCAAGGCGCTGGTCGTGAAGGTCCAGTCAGCCACGCAGCCAGGGCCTACGACGATGGCCTCGTAATCGCTCACCGGGACCAGGTGTTGTTCGTCGTCGCCGTACGGGTCGAAGGTGGCCGTCAGTCCATCGTCGGAGAGAACGGTGGCCCCGGGGATGCTGCCCTCCGGCCCGTTCGCCGCAATGTTGGCGGCGGTGACGGGCTGGGCGAAGTACACCTCCAGCGATTCGCGGTAGTAGGCCATGGGGTCCCCGTCAACGGGGTGTGTGCCGGAGATGTCGCAGGCCTCGTCGCCGGCGTCGTCATCCGCGAAGTCGTCGTCCGACGCGTCGTCGTCGCCGTCGTCGTCATCGTCCCACTGGAGCTCGTTTGAGTCTCCCGTGGCGTACTCTCCCGCACACCCGAGTGAGAACAACAGCGGCACTGCCAGCGCGGCTATGAGGAGCTTTGTGGACATATCAATCCACTCCTTCCTCCCTCCAGGGCTGAATTATTATGCAGGATCCGGGCCATGCCGTGGGGAAAGATGATGCCCGAAAAAGGTAAAAAAAGGCCGCCTCGGAACCCCGAGGCGGCCTGAATTGGCTCGAAGCCAGCGGTTAGCGGCGTGTCAAACACCGCACCGCGACAGGAGGATCACTCCTCTTCTTCTTCCGGGTCGCAGAAGCCTTCACCTTCCCACTCGTCGATCTGCTCTTCGGAGACCTCGGTGAGCTCCTCATAGCTGATGCCGGACTCGGGGTGGTCCACGTGGGACGCGGCGATGTCCACCTGCTCGGCGGTGATGTCGAAGGCGCTGACGGTCAGGCAGAACTGGGCGCCGTCACCGGGGCACTCCTCGCACTCGATGCCGAGGCTGGCCAGCAGCTCACAGGCGGCTCCCTCTTCGGCGTTGGGGTCGATGAGGCTGTCGAGCACACGGGTGTCCATCTGTCCGTCGAAGGTACCGCCGACCAGCATGGAACCGTCGGAGGTGAAGCTACCGCCGATGCGCAGGCCTTCGATGGTGGCCTCGTAGCCCTCGATGGCGATGAAGAAGTCGGTGGGGCCGATCTGCATGTAGGGGTCGTCCCACAGGCCGGGATCCTCGTCGGTCATGGCCAGGGTCGGGTCGCACAGGTCCTGGACGTAGTCGCCCTCGACCACGTCGACGATGCCGCCGAAGACCTCGCACTCGCTGCCTTCGATGGCCTTCATGTGCATGATGACGTAGACCTCGGTGAGGTACTGGGCCAGCAGGTTGCCCACACCAGGAGGCTGAGTGAACTGTGCCGTGCTCAGGTCCAGGAAGTAGTCCTGACCCAGCACGGCATCCTCGGACTCGACCGGAGTACCCACGTCGGAGGTCTGGAAGTGCAGGTCCACAGAGTCGTGGTCATCCCATGAGATGGTGGCCGTGTAGGCCGTGGTCGGTGCCAGGTGATCCATCTCCGAATCACCGTGCGGGTTGAACGTCAACTCGGTGCCGTTGTCGTTCATGATGTTGTCGCCGGTGATCGCGGCACCGCTACCGTCAGCCAGAGCGACGGAGGCGCCGGGCGCCTCATCGGTGAATTTGATGATGATGTTGTTGCGGTGGTAGAAATCGGAGGCACCCTCCTGCGGGTACGTCTCCTTCAGCTCGGCAACCTCGTCGCCGGTGTCGTCGTCGCCGGCGGAGTCGTCGTCGGCGTCGGGGTCGCAACCCATGAACAGGATGAGCGCCAGGCCAGTCAGCCCGAGCAGCATAGAAAGTCCCAAAGTTCTCTTCGCGTGCATGTTTCTCTAAACTCCCCGCTGGAGGGCCTGTGCAGGTCCCTCAATAGGTGTTGGTGCGCCCCAAATTCGTAAGTGAATTCATCTACTTACGAGGTCAATCCGACACTCCGGATCGGTCCAAACCTACCCAATGGACCCATGGATGTCAAACTCGATTTTTATTATGCTGACAAGAGCTTAGGCCCCTTCGGGCTTTGTTTTGCCCGATATTTGCACGTTTGCGAATGAAGATTCATTCAGTGAGTTTGGCGATGAATGTGATTCGGTTTGACGGATTTGACCCCAAGCGAGTGCTGGCCGGCTTCTCGACCCGGGAGGGAGGGGTCAGCGAGGGGCCCTTCCGCTCGCTGAATCTCGCTTCACGCGACGATGACCCTGGGGCGGTGGCGGAAAACATGCTGCGGTTTGCCCGCGCGTGCCAGCTGAGCAAGTGCCCTCCTGCGATGCAGCGCCAGGTACACGGCAGCCAGGTGACCTGGGTCGGCGGCGACGATGGGCCGGGGCCATCCGACGTGCGTGGCATGGACGGTGACGCCCTGCTGACCCGCCAGGCCGGGGTCCCCCTGGCGGTGTTGGTGGCAGACTGCGTGCCGATCCTGCTGTGGGATCCGGATCACGGCGTGGTCGGCGCGGTCCACGCCGGCTGGCGTGGGACGGCGTTGGGCATCGCGGGGGTGGCCCTGGCGGAGATGCGCGAACGTGCCGGCACCGACCCCGGCGCGGTGAAGGTGGCCATCGGGCCGGCCATCTGTGGCGACTGCTATGAGGTCGGCCCTGAGGTCGCGGGGGCGCTCGCCGCTCACCTGGCACCCGACGACTACCTGGCCAGCGGTGACGATGAGCGGGAGCGCGTCGATCTACGGCGTGCCAACCGGGCTTTGCTGATGGCCGATGGCGTCCCGCCGGACGCCATCGGTATGGTAGGTGGTTGCACGGCGTGCGAAGAACACTTCTACTCGTACCGGTGCGATGGGCCGCGCACGGGCCGCCAGATGGGAGTCATTCAGCTGCGATGAATAGGAATGTGACCGCCGCGCTCGTCGCATCGCTTTGCTTGCTGGGCTGTGAAGAAGCGGAGCCGATGACCCCGCTTGAGCAGTTTGCTGCAGGGATGCAGGCGCTGGAGGAGGACGACGGCGAGGGAGCCGAGCGGGTATTCCGGACCATGCTGGAGGACGATCCAACCGATCCCGTGGTGCGCGCCGGGCTGGCCCGGGCCCTGGTGCGCCAGGACCGCTACGCCGAGGCCATCGTCCACGACAAGCTGGCGCTGGCGACGGATCCACAGCTGGCGGAGGTCTCGTACAACCTGGCCTGTACTTACGCTGCGATTGGGGAGCGGGAAGACTCCCTGCGCTGGCTGTCGCGCGCATGGGACGGCGGCATCCGGGACATCAACCTCATCGAGCAGGATCCGGATCTGGATCCCCTCCGTCAGGATCATCGATTCGCCTTCTTCCTGGCTACCGGAGCCCTTTCCCTCGAGGAACAGGAGGCCTTCGTGCGGGTCACGCCGGTCAGCGCTGTGCCCGGACAGGAGGTGCACGTCCAGCTCGCCGTGGTGAGCCTCAACCGCCCGCTGATGGCCGATCCAGAACGGCTGGACCTGCAGTTCATGGGGGAACTGGCGGCCGGTGGCCTGGAGCCCAGGAGCCGGGTCGAGTGGTTCGAGGCCGGGGAGAGCGGTGGCCGTGAGTTCTTCCAGCGGGAGCTGACCTTCACCTTCGAGGCCCGGGAGCCCATGGAGGCGATGATGGGGCCCTTCGAGCTATCGCTGGACGGAACACCATTGCCGGTCAGGCCGGCCTGGCTCTCCGTGGATGACGTGCTGGCGGATGTCTTCGTATGGGAGGACCGGGCGCCGGGGGCGGTGTACCCGGCCGCAGCCTGGTTCCAGCCGCCGGGAACCCTGACGGAAGAGGCCAAGTACCCCTTTGCTCTGTGGAGCGAGCTCCCGACCACAGGGGAGGGGCCGGTGGAGCACGAACTGGTGATCGGCGTGGAGCTGGAGACGGACGGATTGCAGCTCCCCGATGGGCTCGAACTCGAGCTGGGCGGTCCCGCCGGTAAGCCTTGCGGCGAATGGCGTGAGAGCCGGCTGACGGCGTTCCTGCGCACACGCGCCGAGGGGGCCTCCCGAGTCTGGTTCCATCGGGACCGTGCGGGCCTGGGCACCGGCGTCCCGGCCGGGTGTCCATCCCCCATGCCGGTGCGGGTACGTCTGGGTGAAGAGATCCTCTACGAGACGACGGTCGATTGGCCGCAGCCCCCCCCTGTCGGCCGGCCCCTGTAGGCCGCCCCTCCCAGTCCCCTGACCAGGATCAAGGCCTGGGCTTGCGAGCCCCGGCGCCACCTTCCATCTGCTCCAGCTTGCGGGCGCGCTGCAGCTTGAGGGCCGCCAGGATCTGCTTGAACACGGTCTTGTCCGGGGAGATGCGCTCGGCGTCTTCCCGCGTGATGCGGCCGTCCAACAACGCCTCGGCCGACGAACGTTCGAAGTTGAACATGCCCTCGGAGAGCCCGGTGGTGAGCACCTGGACCAGCTGGTGCAGCTTCTCCTCGCGGATCATGGAGGCCACCGCATGGTTGACCTTCATCAGCTCGATGATGGGCACCAGCCCGGCGCCGCAGGCATGAGTCAGCAGGCGCTGGTTGGACACGGACCGCAGGCTCTCGGCGATCTGAGCCCGGACTCCGTGCTGCTGGTGCTGGGAGAAGGCGTCCACCATGCGGGTGATGGAGTTGGTGGTGGTGTTGATGTGCAGGGTGCCGAGCACCAGGTGGCCGGTCTCGGATGCGGACAGCGCCAAGGAGATGGTCTCGGCGTCGCGCATCTCGCCCACCATGATGACGTCCGGGTCCTCGCGCAGCGCGTCGCGTAGCCCGCGGGCAAAGGTGGGGGCGTGCACGCCGACCTCCCGCTGCTGGATGAGGCAGTTGCGGCTCTTGTGCACGTACTCGATGGGATCTTCGAGGGTGATGATGTGGCGGGCCTGCTCCGTGTTCATCTTGCTGACCAGCGCCGCCTGGGTGGTGGATTTACCCGAGCCGGTGGGGCCGCAAAACAGCATCATGCCCGACTGGATGTTGGCCAGATCGCCGATGGCCGATGGCAGCCCCAGGTCCTCGATGTCCGGGACCTCCTCAGGGATGTGCCGGATGGACAGCGCCGGCCCGTTGAGCTGGTTGAAGGCGCTCATCCGGAAGCGGCCCGAGCCCTCCAGGGTGTAGGCCAGGTCGACGCTGTACTCCCGCTCGAACTCCTTGCGATCGTCGGTGTTGAGGATGCCGTAAATCATCGCCCGGATCTGGTCCGGATGGATGGGGTCGAGGTTGCTGCGACGGAACAGGTTGTCGATGCGTAGCGTCGGCGACCAGTTGGGCGTCAGGTGCATGTCCGTGGCGTTGTTGCGGTGCATCCACTCCAGGTACTCGTCGATGGCGTTGCGACCGCGCTTTATCTGCTGGTCGGGGATGCCCTCGAACTTGGGGGCGGAGAACTTCTCCGACTGCTCCACCGGCGGCCGGATCTTCCACTTGGGTTCTTCCGGCTCTTCTTGGGTGGGACCCGCCTCCTTGAGGTGGGCCGGGAATTCGGCCGAGGTCATGGTCAGCGAGGCCCCGTCATCTTCCAGCAGCTCCCGGACCAGGTCCGGATCCACCAGCTCGACGACGATGGCCAGGTTGTTGCCGCCAGACATCTTGCAGTTGAAGTACTGTTCCGAATACTCGAACAGGATCTCGCAGGTCCCGGTCTCCTCCATCAGCTGGAGGTCCTCTTCGGTGGCCATCTCCGAGATGAACGTGTTGAGCTCGCTGGCAGGGGTCTCCATCCCCGGGACGGAGTACCGGCCATCCACGTTCCAGATCTCGGGCGCCACCCCTGGAGTGATGGACATCCCCTGCGCGTTCTTTTCCAGGATGATGTTCAGGTAGTTGTCCAAGCTGGCCATGCAGTGCCCCTAGCTGAATTGCGGCGGAGCCGCGTTCACGGACCGTCTACTGTAGCGTGCAGCCGAGCACGCAGCCGTTTTCTTCGAGGTAGTCTCCCAACAGGTTACCCGACTGGGTGTTCGAGCACGAGGTGAGGGTCACCAGCGAGCCGTCGCAGGCGATACCGTACTCGGTGTTGTCTTCGATGGTGTTGTTGGTGATGTCGCCGGTGACCGTGCCCAGCAGACGGATGCCGTGGGTGCCGTTGGCGCTGATGGCCGTGTTGCCGTCCAGGGTGATGGCCACCGGGTCCATCGAGCCGTCCAGATCCACGTCCACGCTGCCGTCCGCCACGATGCCGGCGCCTGCGGCCGCGGTGAGCGAGCTACCGGTGACCGTGTAGGCCCCACCGGTCAGCGTCAGGGCATCCCCGGCGCAGCTGGAGACGGTCAGGCCGTCCACCACGCCCACGGTGATGTTCTCCAGGTCCACGGCCGTGCCGCTGGTGGTCCCGCTGATGACGTTGGCGCCGGAGAGGATCGCCTCGGTGTAATCCTCGATCACGATGGGGATCCCGGGGGTGTCGGTGAAGGTGTTGTCCTGCAGCAGCAGGGCCTCGTCGCCGGGGTAGTAGTCGTTGAGGAAGATGGGGGACTGGACCGCCTCGAAGGTGTTGCCGGAGATCACCAGCTCGCCGGCGAAGTAGGACGAGGTGACGCCGGACGCGCACCCGACCATGGTGTTGTTCGCGTAGGTGCCCGGCCCGAGCATGTCGGCGATGTCGTAGGTGTAGGTCTGGATCGCGATGCCAGAGGTGGAAATGTCGTTGTTGTCGAAGCTGCCGTAGAAGGAGCTGGAATAGAAGGCCATGCCACTGGGGCCTTCGAAGACGTTGTTGGTGACCTGGGCGTCGGTGCGGTAGCCGTACATGGCGGTCCAGCCGTGGTCCCCGAACAGGTTGTTCTGGATCAGGATCGGGTAGCCGTCATCGGCGTTCCCGGAGAAGTAGATACCGTAGTAGTTGTTGTAGAACTCGTTGTCCTCGGCCGTGACGTTGGCGTTGTAGACGTACAGCCCCCGGTCCTCGTTGTCCTGGAAGGTGTTCCCGGTGACCAACCCCTGGGCCTCGTAGTACTGGATCCCCGGGCCGCCGTAGGCGTATTGGTCTTCCTCGGGGAGGTCCCACTGGTTCGGTGGCACTGCGTCGCGCATCGTCTCGAAGGTGGAGTTGGTGACGTCGACGGACGCCGTGTAGATGAAGAAGCCGTTGATGTCGAGGTCGTGGAGGTGGATGTTGTCGATGGTACCGGCCGAGTCGGCGATGTACCCCGCCCACATCTGCGTTTCGGTGATCTCGTCGTCCTCGGAGGTGAAGGTGGAGTTGGAGATGTACAGGCCGATCAGCTCCACGTTCTGGATGAGGTTTTCGGCCATCGTCACCTGCTCTACATCGCTGATCAGAACCCCGCCTTCGATGAAGTAGGTGTACTCGTCGTACATGTCGGTGGACCATTCGATGCCATCGACGGTGTTGTTGGTGAACCACAGCTCGTCGAGGTGCATGGCCCAGATCCCGAACCAGGTGCCGTTGCGCACCGTGTTGCGGTTGATCTGGGCGGTCCCGCCGCTGGGCTCGGCGTCGTACTGGGGTTGCACGATGATGCTGTAACGCTTGTAGCCCTCCACCACGTTGTCCTCGACGATGAAGGTGCCGTCCGTGTTGCCCACGTAGATGCCGATGCTGTCCTCGTCCACGGCGTTGGAGGAGATGATCTCGTTGCGGGAGATGTCCGCGTCCATCTCCATCAGGTAGACCGCGTAGACGGGGATATCGGTGAAGCTGTTGTCGGTGATGACGGAGCCGTTTTCGCCGCCGACGATGGCCACGATGGCGTAGTTGCTCTCCGACACGACCGAGTTGGTCATCTGGATGTCGGTGTCGAAGGTGTAGACGGCCACCCGGGCGCAGCCGCTGATGTCCACGTTGTCCAGGGTCAGCGCGCCCGTGGACTCCTCGGCGTAAATGCAGGTGCCGTCGTATTCGTCCGTGGCGTCGGGGACGGACACCCCGGCGATGGTGGTGTCGGAGATGGCCGCGTAGGACTCCACGAGCCGGATGCCGTACCCCTCGCCGTTGGCGATCTCGCTGTTGGTGACGGTCACCGAGGCGTACTGGGCGTTGATGGCCGCGAAGGGGTTCTCGTACATGGTCACGCCATCCAGTGACGTGGTGCCGCCCTCGACGGAGACGGCGTACTGGCCCGAGCCGCTGATGTCCAGATTCTGGAGCGTCAGCCCTGTGGCGTTTTGGCTGACCACGCCGTTGCGCGAACTGAGGATCGTCAGCCCGTCCAGGGTCACGTCGGAGGCCGTGACCGTGATGGCCATCTCGTTGGTATCGCCTACGATAGTGGTCTGGCCGGCGCCGGCGCCGGTGATGGACACGGAACGCTCCACGACGACCGAGCCGCTGAACTCCCCGGCGCATATCGTGATCGCGTCCCCGTCCTGGGCATAGATCAGCGCATCGGCCAGGTGGGCATACCCAGGCTCGACTTCGTTGATGAGGATGCAGCCCTGCTCGACGTCGGATACGTCGTCGTCGTCGTCGTCGTCCGAGTCATCGTCGTCCTGATCCGCAGGGCATCCGAGCAGCGCCAGCCCCAGGAATACCATCGTGGCCAGCCAGGCAAGAGTTCCATGAAATGTATGGGTCATCGTTCCCTCCGCGATGGCTGAGCATAGCTCACCCACCGGGGACGGACCACTCGTTATGAGGTGCGGCCTAGTAGATCGTGCACCCGAGGACGCAGCCGTTGTCCTCCTTGAGGTCGTCGATGATGTTGCCGGCCATGTCATTGGAGCAGCTGGTCAGCGTGACGGTGGAGGCACCACAGGAGATTCCGTACTCGGCGTTGTTGTAGATCGTGTTGTCCACGATGTCGCCGGTCACCGTGCCCTCGAGCCGGATGCCGTCGGATTGGCTTTCCGAGATGGCGGTGTTGTCGAGGATCTGGATGGCCGAGTCGATGACGTAGATGTTGTCGTCCACGGAGCCGCTGAGGGAGCAATTCTGGATCGTCGCGGTTGAGCTCGACACAGCGATACCCTGACCCGTGCCATTGATCACGGTCACGCCGTCGATGGTGCCGGTGGCCGTATTGAGCGAGATGGCCGGCTGGCCGCCGACGACGCCGTCGATGGTGTTGTCGCCGCTCATGGTGATCGTGAGCCCGTCAGCGTAGACGGCGCTGTTGGCCAGCGTACTGAACTCGTTGTCGCGGATGTCGACCACGGCTCCGTCCGGGGCGTAGTCGATGGCGTAGACGCCGTACCCGTCACTCCCGAACCCCGAGATGTCCACCGTGGAGAGGAAGGTATTGCTGCGGAACTCGGTGGTCCCGGCCAGGTAATACCCATAGAAGCCGTTGCCCACGTTGTCGAAGGTGTTTTGCTCGATGCTGAGGGTTCCGATCTGGAGGGCCGGGTCGTAGCTGTTCTGGAAGACGGCGTCCCCGGCGTCCTGGAAGAGGTTACCCGAGACCGTGCCCCGGCCGTAGCTCATGTAGATGGCCGTCTGGATGTCGCCGGAGAAGGTGCTGCCGCCCACCTGCATGTCCGACGAGGTCGCCATGAGGTGGTAGGTGGCGTTGTCGATGAACTGGCAGTTGTCGATGTTGCCCTGGGCGTCCTGATAGACCAGCCCATAGCCGGGGTATTCGTAGGGTTCGGCCTCGTCCCACTGGTCCGGCGGGACCGCGGCCATGGCGTTGGAGATGACGCTGTCCACGTAGTCGACGTCGGAGGTGCGAGCGTCGATGCCGTAGATGTCGTTGGAGTCCAGGGTGAGGCCGGTGAAGGTGCCGGCCGAGCCGGAGACGTAACCGGCCCAGAGGTGGTTGTTGGTGTAGGTATCCTCCGTGGAGGTGAAGCTGGCGTTCTGCAAGAAGATCCCCACCACGTCCACGTCGTCGATGACGTTGTGATCCATCATCACCTCGTCCACGTCCCACAGGCCCACTCCGAAGCCATCCCCGTAGGATCCCTCACCGGTGAGGGAGCCGCTCCAGCTGATGGAGCTGATGTCGTTGTAGGCGAAGGTGACCGAGTCCAGATCGGTGGCGAGCAGACCAAAGAGGTTGATGTCGGTGATCACGTTGCGTTCGATGACAGCGGTGCCACCCGCGGGCTCGGGATCGTCGTAGGGGTACTGGACCCACAAGGCCATGCGGCCGTAACCCCGGACGGCGTTGTCGGTGACGGTGAAGGTGCCGTCCGGGTTGCCCAGGGCGATGCCGTAGGTGTTGTCGCCGGGATCGTCGACGGTGAGGGAGTTGCCCACCACCTCGGAGTCCTGACCGACGAGCCAGATGCCGAACAGGGGGACCTGCTCCAGGATGTTGTTGTTGGCCACCGAGCTGCCCAGTTCGCCGGCGCCGATCCCGACGATGCCGTTGGAGCTGGTGGTCAAGGTGCTGTCCGTCACGTTCAGATCCGAGTCCATTCCCAGGACTGCGACGCGGTCACAGCCGGAGAACTCGGTGGCTTCCACGACGATCTCACCGAGGGCGTTCTCCGCGTAGATGCACGTGCCGTCGCTGTCGTCCGTCGATTCGGGAATGGTGATGTTGCTGAAGGTAGATTCGGTGACGGTGGCGCCGGAATCGATCACCCGCATGCCGTAGCCTTCGATATTGGAGAAGCTGCAGCCGGCAACGGCCAGTGTCGAGTTACTGGCCGAGATGCCGCCGAACGGATGGTTGGCGAAGGTCGCACCGGAGAGTTGCACCTGGCTGGCCGTGACGTCCATGCCGTACTGCCCGCTCTCGTCCAGCAGCAGATCCTCCAGCACCACTCCGGTCGAGCCGGTGACCACGATCGCATTGCGAGTGCTTTGCACGCCGAATCCGGAGACGGTCACGGAGTCCGTGTCCTGGATCGTGAGCGTCATCTCGTTGATTTGCCCCGAGAGTGTGGTCGAGGCGCTGCCCTCGCCGAGCACGCTCAGCGGCTTGGATATAACGATGGAACCTTCGTGGGTGCCCGCGCAGACCGAGATCACATCCCCGGCGACGGCCCGATCGATGGCCACCTGGAGATCCGCATAACCGGGAACCTCGCCGTTGATGGTGATGCACCCGGTCTCGTGGCCGGAGTCATCGTCATCGTCTGCGGCGGTGTCGTCGTCGTCGGGGTCCGGGTCGCAGCCGCCCAGCGCGAGAAGTGCGGCCAGCGTGAGTCCGATCCATCGGAGTCTCGTCATCGTCAAAAACATAGGCATGATGGTCACCTCCGCCTCCCCGTGGAAGCCGTCGCAGGAGCGACAGAACCATTGTACCGGATGGGGAGGTCAGGGCGTCCAGCTTCGCAGATAGGACATGGTGATGGTCTCGTCACCAATATTGAAGGTGACGTCGCTGCAGCTCTCCTTGCTGAGCACGCCGACGCGCAGCAGACGGTCGCTCGCGGCCGCAAACAGCTCGACGATGAAGTGGCTCGCTTCCTGGCGGACATCGGAAGCGACGCCTCCGGTCTTGGGGTCGAAGATACCGTCCTGGCGTTCATACCGGATCACGTAGGCGTGGATCCCGGAACGATGCCGAACGCTCTGGTACCCGGTGGTGCCACGGGGCATGTGCATCTGGGGGGCGGCGCCCCGGAGCTCGAACAGCACATCCACGCCCAGCTGGACGGGCTTGTCGCCGGCGTAGGTCAGGGTGAGGGCGGCGAAGAAGGGCCTCCCCTGGGAGGTGAGGTAGGTCCGCGTGTGGCGCTGCTGCTCGTTGTAGACGGTGTCGATGAACTGCAGGGGACCCCGATGGGGATCCTCTTCGTCGATGAGCCGGGCCGCCATCGTCAGGACGTCCCCGGAGAGTTCGGCCGCCTGGGCGCCCTGGGCGTTGGGGACATCCACCTGACGCTTCACGCGGGAATCCATGGAGGTGTACTCGACCTCCACCGACATCTCGCCGAAATCTTCCAGACTGTCGGGAGTCATCTCGTCGGCGAGGGGATGATCCTTGGGTGGCGGTGGAGGGTCCTGCTGCATCGGCGGCAGGGGCGGGATGCTCTCTTCTTCCCCATCCAACGAGCCCAGGAACTCGTTGATCACCTCTTCTCCGTCCGAACTCACCGAGGGGTGTTCATCGGTGGAGAAACCCTCCGAATCCCACGATGGGCGTGGCGGATCGTAGATGGATCCAATGGGTGTCGGGGCCCCAGATGGTTCGTCGGAAGCAGGTTTTTTCTTGCGCCTGTCTTGGTCCGCTGGGTCGTTCTTGTCCGTCATGGCCCCACCCGTTTATTTGCAACACCTTAACATGAGCGGTTGCTCAGAACACTTTGACGATCTCTTCTGTCGCCAAGCGCTCGCGGGGCTGGGCGGCTTTGCCCACGTAGTGCGCGGGGACGTGTGATTCGTCGTCCGTGGGATGCCCGATGGCTAGCATCACCAGCGGTTCCGCGTCATCGGCCAGCTCGAAGCTCTGCTGGACAGCGGCGGGATCGAACCCGGCGATGGGGCGGGCGGCCAGGCCGCGCGCGGTGGCGGCGAGCATGATGTTCATCACCGCCGCACCCAGGTCATAACGATAGTAGTCCCGGCCTTCAGGGGAGTGGCAGTCGTCCTCGCGGCGCGCGTGGGCGATGATCAACAGCGGGGCGCGGGACGCCCACGGATGGTTGTTGGGGGCCAGCGCAGCGCGGGCCTTGGCCAACGCCTCCTCACCCCCAGCGAAGAGGAACCGCCAGGGCTGGCAGTTGCGGCACGATGGGGTCAGGCGGGCGGCCTCGATGAGTTCCTCGAGGGCGCCGTCGGGCAACGGATCCGTGGCGATGGCGCGGCCGCCGTAGCGGGCCTGGAGTAGCTCGACGATGGGATTGGTCATGGGATCTCCGACGGTGAAGGTGGCCGAAGAAACGTTCTATCGCAGGTTGTGGGTCAGGGACAGTGGCCCGCCGCCACCCATAGGGCGACCTGGCCTTCGCTGACCTCGGTGAGGGTGTTGTACACCTGGCCGGTCTCCGGATTGGTGCCCGAGACCGGCGTCTCCACGCTGATGACGTCGATGGCCGAGGAATTGACGCAGAATGGGTCGGAAGTGCCTGGGCAGATGTTGCAGTTGATGCCGAGAGAACTGAGCAGTTCACAGGCGGCGCCCTCGGTGGCGTTGGGGTCGATCATGAGATCGAGGAAGCGGGTGTCCAGTTCGCCGTCCAGGGTGCCGTTGATGATCTGGTCGCCGGTGGGGGTGAACTCTCCGTCGGTGGTGAAATCGTACGTGGTGCCTTCGTATCCCTCGGCGACGAAATGGACGTCAGCCGGCCCCATGGCGAAGGTGGGGTCGGTCCAGGTGCCCGGTGTGGCCCCGTTGAGTGAGAAGGTCGGCTGGCAGAGATCCTGGACGTAATAGCCGCCGTTCACCTCGACGGCGGCTCCGAACATCTCGATGGTTCCGTCGGTATCGCTGATGGACTTGACGTGCCAGAAGAGGGGGATATCGGCGAGGTACTGGCCCAGCAGGTTGCCGATTCCAGGCGGTGTGACCCAGGTGCAGTTGACCAGGTCACGCAGGTAGTCCTTGCCGGCGAAAGGGTGTGGCGGGGGCTCCGTGTCGTCGTCATCGCCTGTGTCGTCGTCGTCGCCGGTGTCGTCATCGTCGTCGTCGCCGTCGGCGTCGTCGTCGTCGTCGAGGTCCTCGTCGTCGCCGGTGTCGTCGTCGTCCGCGGTGTCGTCGTCGTCTGCGGTGTCGTCGTCGTCTGCTGGGTGGTCGGATGGGCAGCCGATCATCAGGGCGAGGGCGGCGAGCAGGGTCAGCATCAGATGGGTTCGCATGGGGTCCTCCTTGATGGATGGAGGACCGTAGCAGGTCTCGTGCCAACGGAGGGTGTTGTATCGTAGCGGGTGTGCGGGAGGAATCGGCATGAACGACGGAGGACGGCGTGGTTTCGGGGAAACGACCGTATCCGGGGTCGCTATCCTGGCGTTGATTTGCACCTGTGGCTTGGGCTGCACGCAGCGGGGGAGGCCGGCTCAGAGTGTCGATCCGGCGGTGGCAGACTGTGCGCAAAGCGGTGGGGCCGGTGATGGGATGCGCCTCGAATCCATCGGGGTCGTGCGATCGCCGTACACGGACGAGGCGCCGTTCCAGCCGCTGGTGGACGACCAGGGGGATTTCCGGCTCGTGCTGGAGCCGCAGTACGAGAGCGCGCTCAAGGACGTTGCGTCGTTCAAGTACATCTATGTGCTGTACCACCTGAACCAGCAGGACGGGCCGCCTGAGAACCTGGTCCATCCGCCCTGGGCGCCCGAGGGGACCGAGGTGGGGCTGTTCGCGGCCCGTTCGCCGCACCGGCCGAGCCCTATTGGATTGAGCGTGGTGGGGGTGAAGCGGGTCGAGGGGAGCACCATACACACGACGGGGCTCGACGCCTTCGATGGGACTCCTATCCTGGACATCAAGCCCTACATCCAGGGGCTGGATACCCGCTCGGACGCCAACGCCGGCTGGATCGATGACTTGCCCAAGGCGGAGGAGATCAAGAGTTGCTTGGCGGGATCTCCGCCCACACAAGAGTCATAGCCCCCAAAGCTCAACCCGTGCCCGTGCCCGTGCCCGAACCGAAATCGTAGCCACACAAGGAAAGCCGGGCGCTAGCCACCCCGTTCGTGCTGGGCATTGAACACAGTCGTGGTCCTCATCCGCCTCCAGCCTGAGCTACGTGTAGCTGGGCCCCGGGGCCGGTCGTCCGGGC
>CAZDDH010000028.1:0-55710 GCA_964504165.1 uncultured Rickettsiales bacterium
CCCGCGACCCCAAGCTTGGGAAGCTTGTGCTCTACCAACTGAGCTATGCCCGCATGTCCGTTCCCCATAGGGAACGAGGTGGCAGATTCTAGCAGTCGAAACCCGATTTGCAAGCGCACCCGTCCGTTTAATAGGGGCTTAGACGGTCGGGGGAGATTATTCTTCAGGGAGACCCAGCGCGGCGACGATGGACTGGATACGATCCTGGACGTGCTCTGACTCGTGATCCGGGTGCTGGCGTGCCAGCTCGCGGAACAGCTGCAGAGCCGCCTGCGCCGCGCCCGATGCCTCGTACACCACCGCCAGCTCGAACATCGCGTTCTTGACCAACGGATCGTCTTCCCGCAACAAGCTGAGGCTGATCTGCAGGGGGGTCGTCGCCCGGGAGTGTTGCCCCATCTCGCTGAGGCACTTGCCCAGGTAATAGTGAGCCTGGTCCACGTCGTTGCGCTCATCGATAGCGGTCTGGAATTCGTGCAGGGCCTCTTCGTACAACCCCACGTCCAGGTAGCCCAGCCCCAACTCGATCTCGCTGACCTCCTGTGCATCGACGGAAGCCTCGTCCTCCCCCTCGTCCATGGTGGGCCGCGAGTACTCCTCTTCCTCGATCTCCTTGGCGATGTCCGTCGCCAGGCCGTTGAGCAGGGACTCGAATTCGTCGTCCACCTGCTCCGGATCGCGGTCGAGCACGAGTTCGGCGCTCAGGTCGAGATCGGACGATCCCAGTTCTTCGTCACCATCCACGGCAGCAGGGACGAAATCCTCATCGTCCATGTCCAGCTCGTCGCCCGCCCCGTCCGAGAGCTCTTCGTGGGCATCGATTTCCGGGGTCAACAGGTCGTGGCCCGGCTCTGCGGTAGCAGGGACCATGTCCAACTCGTCGTCATCCTCGTCCGCTGCGCTATCCAGGGTCTCTTCATCGAAGGATTCCTCGTCGAGGATGGCCTGCTGGACCTGGGCATCCGTCACCTTGAGGGTAGCTGCCTCGGCGTGTTCGTCGGCCTCAGGCTCAACCGGGACATCCTCCCCGGACTCCTCGGAGTCTTCGTCCTCGCTGTCCTCGCTGTCCTCGCTGTCCTCGCTGTCCTCGCTGTCCTCGTCCTCGCTGTCCTCGTCCTCGCTGCTGTCCCCCGCGCTGCTCAGATCTTGGGAGAGGCTGCTGTCGGAGACGTCGTCCTCGATGCTGCGTTCCTCGGCGTCATCGTCTGCGTGAGTCTCGCCCTCCTCCTTGGATTCCTCGCTGGGATCCACGGGCTCGCCGGCCGCCTTGAGGGCGGCAGCCTGCAAATGCGCCTCGCGGTCGCGCAACAGGTCTTCGTCGTCGACCTCGTCGTGAATCCCGGCCATGAACTGGAGCGCTTCCACATTGTCGAGGCCCCAGTCACCCTGTACTTCGTGGCCGATGAGGGCTGGCTCCTCCGATTCGGAATTCTCCGGCAACGGGGATTCGATGACCGCTTCAACGGGCCCGTCGGCGGCGGCGCCGTCGGTCTGCCCGATGTTGCTTCCGTTGGCCAGCTCGGCCATCAATTCCTCTTCGGAGAGCATCTCCATGCTGTTCTGGTCCAGGTCGTCCAGCATGGCATCGTCCTCGACCGAATCGCTCCCCACCGCGATCTCGTCGTCGGAGAACAACCCATCTCCACTCAGATCCTCCCGGGTGAACACATCCGGCAGCGCCACGTCGATCTCGTCGTGGAACATGGACTCGCTGCCTTGTGATTGCGACTCCGATTCCGATTCCGATTCCTCGTCCATGTATGGAACGCGAGGGACGAGCAGATCACCTTCGGAGAAGGCATCCTCCGCCATCATCTGGGCGGATTCGGACTCGGCAGCGAGCGTCTCCATGGGAGCCGCCATCTGCATGTCGTCGGGCGTCCAGTTGTCCAGTGAATCACCCATCGCCTCATCGAAGGCGCGGAGGCGGCCTAGCGGGCCATCATCCCCGGGCAACAGTCGTACCCCTTCGGTCAGGCACTGCCGAGCCACCGGCAGATGCCCGGCATCCATGGCGATGCTGTAGGCCTGCATGATAGAAGCTGCGGCGCTCTGCGGGTCTTCGATGGCCTCGTAGACGCGGCTCTGGAGGTACACCGAGGCGAAGTACTGTGGGTACTGCTCGATGACCACATCGCTGACCTCCTGGGCCCTCTCCACGAGCCCATAGTTGAGCAGCGTCTCCCCCCGCACGATCTGCTTCACGGCAGCGTCGATAATCTGCTCGGGGAACTCCATCGGTTCGGCGATCTCTTCCGGATCGAGGGCCGCCATGTCGGCCTTGGTGGGAATGATCCCTTCGTCGTCGGGGAGCAGTTCATCGATGAGAGCTTCGACGGCGTCCAGTTTTTCCAGGTCGTCGTTGGCCTCGTGGATACGGGCCAACTCCTCGTAGACCTGGATCGCCTTGTCCGGCTGCTTGGAGTCCGTGAACGCCTGCCCCAGCATCGTCAATACTTCCGGGTCCTGTGGATTGACCTGGAAGCAGACCTGCAGCCTCCCGAGGGCTTCGTCTGTACTGCCACGCTCCAGAAGGATGCCAGCGATCTCCTTGAGGTTATCCGTATCTTCGGGGACCAGATTGGTGAGCCGATCCAGAATGGACAGTAGTCGTTCCACGGCTCCAGAGGCCCGGTGAACCTCCGCCATCTCCCGCAGGGCGTCGGCGGCGGTATCGATCCTGCCGGCATCCACCAGCAACGTGACGTACTTGAGCCGTTGTTCTTCGTCGTTGGGATTCGCCTGTACCAGCTTGCCGTGTAGTTCGATCCGCTCGGCCAGGGTCCCTTCCCTGTCCACGGTCTCGGCGACCTTCCGGAAATGCTGGCTCGCGTCGGAGACCTTGCCCTGCTGCTGGTAGATCTCGCCCAGGTGGAGATGGACGTTGCGGTCATCGGGGGCCAGGCCGAGCATCTGCTTGTATACCGCTAACGC
Organism: uncultured Rickettsiales bacterium; assembly: GCA_964504165.1. Classification (GTDB taxonomy): domain Bacteria; phylum Myxococcota_A; class UBA796; order UBA9615; family CAYRNR01; genus CAZDDH01. The sequence continues at coordinate 2,935 of CAZDDH010000028.1, forward strand.
CTTGGGGTAGAAGCCTCCCTGCTCGTAGTACGCCGCAACCCAGTTGAACTCCTCGAACGCTTCGTCCCGCTGCCCCTTGCGCGCCAGCAACTCTGCATACTTGTGGTGCAAGCGCGGATCACGACTGTCCATGTCCAGGAGTTTCTCGTACTCCCGGATCGCCTTGTCCAGCTGCCCCCTCTGCAAGGCCTTGTTTGCTGCTTTGAGGGCTTTTTCTTTCTTCGAAGCCAACGGATCTCCTCGGAATCGGCACCCGCGTCCACCCGGTCAAGGCCCGCCATGGACCACGACGCTGAACATAATACCGCGAAACGGGGCTCTTTTTTTAGCGCACCCGGAAAAGCGGTTATCAGGGGGCCTCGATCACACGGGCCAGGCCCCGTAACGCGAGCCTGTAGCCATGAGCCCCGAACCCGGCCACCGTGCCGACGGCCACGTCGGAGATCAGGGATTTCTGTCTGAATTCTTCACGGGCGGCCACATTGGAGAGGTGTATCTCTACCGTGGGCACTCCAACGGCGAGCAATGCATCCCGGATGGCCACGGAGGTGTGCGTATACGCGGCAGGGTTGATCACAATACCCTGGCACCCCGCTGCAGACTGGATCCGGTCGACCAATTCCCCTTCGCCGTTGCTCTGGAAGAATTCCAGCGACAGGCCCAGTTCCTTGGCCAGCCCGCTCAGATCACGATTGATCTCGTCCAGCGTCGACGAACCGTAGATCGCTGCTTCGCGGGTGCCCAGCAGGTTCAGGTTGGGGCCGTTGAGGATGAGCACCTTGGGCCGTGCATTCATCGTTGGCCTCCAACCAGCGTGTCTAGGAGTGGATTCGATTAGGTCAGGAAGAAGCCGGTCGCAGAGGTTGGTTCAGGACTCGGATACGGTGATCGTGAACGCTTCCGAGTCCACTCCGATGGTCGCCCAGATGTCCACGGGTGAGACACCTTCGGCGAGTATTTCGCCGGTTTCCTCATCCGGGTCACCGTAGACAATCGGCATATCTTCAATCCAGAACCACACACTCTCCACTCCGTAGGAATTGGTGTACCCGCGGTAATAAGTCGGCTGCAGGTCGTTGTCGAACTCGCCGGTCAGGTCCGCCCAGGTCTGGTTGGAGTCGGCGCAATAGTCGAGCCACTGTGATTCGGGGTTCGCCTCGGGTGTCGGGCATTCCTCGATATTGATGACCCCCATCGGGATGATGTAGACGCCCGCGTACCCTGAAATGATCTCGATGACCGCGTTGTTCATCGGTTCGCTATCAGGTCCGACAACCGTGAAGTCGGCACGAAGAATCGCATAGTAGTTGGGGTCGCCTTCGTATTCCGGGTTCCAAGCGACGGTCGCGTCCTCGAGCTCACCGATGTTCGATCCATACGGAGCGCTCTGGGGATCCGGACAGGCGGTGAGCAAAATGAGCGAAAGCCCTGCAACCAACAACAACAAACTCCGCATCCACTGCATGTCAACCTCCGTGTACGGACGTGTGCCACGTCCAGATCTTCACCGTAACTTTACGTCAACTTTCCATGAATTATCAAGGTGTTTCCCACTCCAGCACCCCCTCTGCGGCCAGGAAATCGACCATTTCCGGGATCCGAGTCGAGTTCACCTTATGAACCTCTGGTTTCCCCACTCCCCCGAGGAATACCCATCGTGTCCCATCGCTGAGCGTTTTCTTGTCCTGGAGCAGAGCGTCGACCACCTCGTCACGGGGCAACGGCGGTGCAACGACCGGGAGCCCCAACCGCTGTAGGATCGTCCGCAGACGTTCCACCGTGGAGGCTGGCAACAGGCCACGGTGCGCCGACAACAGGCACGCGGCGACCATACCCACGGCCACCGCTTCGCCGTGCCGGATCACCCCGTACCCAGCGGTCGACTCGACGGCGTGGCCTACCGTGTGGCCAAAGTTCAGCCATCTGCGTTCGCCGCTCTCCTGTACGTCCCGTTCGACGATATCCCCCTTGATACGTACACATCTAGAGACAAGCGTCACGAGGAACTCGGCGTCATCGCCTTCGATGGCGTCGATCCCACCTTCGATCTCGCTCAGTAATTCCTCCCCGTGGAGCATGGCGTACTTGACCACCTCGGCCATGCCGGAACGTCGTTCCGCAGGGGGCAGGGTGAACAGGCATCGGGTGGGGCAGAAGACGGCCGCCGGTTGATGGAATGTGCCCACCAGGTTCTTACCTTGTGGGATGTTGATGGCGGTCTTGCCGCCCACCGCACTATCCACCTGGGCGATGAGGGACGTGGCGATTTGCACGCAATCCACTCCCCGCCTCAGCAAGGATGCCGCCAGCGCAGCGAGATCCCCTACCACACCGCCACCCAGCGCTACGACGACACCATCCCTGTTCACGCGAGCGTCCACGATGGCTGCCATCAGGTCCTGGAGTTGTCCGAAGGATTTGGTCGCTTCACCCGCGGGGACGGTGATGCACACGGCCGGTACACCGGCTGCCGCCAGCGTCTCCATCACAGAGGCCCCGTACAACCGCCCCACGTTCTCATCCGTGATCAGGGCGGTTTGCCTACCCACCCACGGTTCCATCACAGCGGCCAGACCCTCGAAACCATCCGACGTGATCGTCACGTCGTAGCTGGTGCTGGCAGCGCGGATGCGCTCGATACGTTTCATGGGAAGCTTGGGGAAGGGGGAGGTGGGCTCACTGGCCCTTGGCGACGGAGGAGGTCACGGTCTGGGGCGCATGACGGGTGAGGATGGTCGGCGTGATGAAGACCAGCATCTCCTTGCGCTCCTTGCGCTTGTCCTTGCTCTTGAACAACGCACCCAGCACGGGAACCCGGCCGATACCTGGAATGTAGGTCTCGTCCTCGCTCTCTTCCATGCTGTACACACCACCGATGACGGTCGTGTCGCCGTTGGGCACCATCACCAGCGTCTCGGCTTCCTTGACCTCGATGGTGGGGTAGCTGCCCACGGTGTTACCGAAGTCCGGGCGATTCTTCTTGACGGCCAGCTGCAGGAACACCGTCCCGTCAGCCGTGATGGAGGGCGTCACGGTCAGTTCGAGAGTCGCCTCGATGAACTGCACCTGCGTACCACGCAGCGACGCCGTCTCGTAAGGAATGCGCGTGCCCTGCTTGATGAAGGCCTCTTCGTTCGTGACAACCTGGATCCGCGGGGAGGAGACCACCCGGCCCTCACCGACCGACTCGATGGCCGAGAGGCGGGCGTCCAGGTCCAGCACTCCTGTCAGGCTACCCAGGCCGATACCCAGTGAACCGCTATCCGAGGATGCGGGCAGGTCCACGACCCAGTTCGGGTCCGTGGTGAACTGGGTGAACCCTTCCATGGACTGCTCACCACCGGACATCAGCACCGGAGCGGATTTACCACCACTGACGCCGACGGAGTTGGGGAAGAACAATCCGGTGGGCATACCGGTGCCTGGGCTGAAGTTGAGTGAACCACCCCACTGGATACCGACGGTCTTCTGGAACGACGAGCTGACCTCGACGATGCGTGCATCGATGAGCACCTGCGGGGTCTGCGTGTCCAGGTTCATCACCAGGCCACGAGCCTGGGCCAGGCCCTCCTCGATGTCCTGCACGACCAGTGTATTGGTGCGCTCGTCGATGGTGACCGTACCCCGGTCGCTGAGGACCGCGTTGATATGGTCCGCGAGGTCGGGAGCGTCCGCGTAGTTCACCGGCAGGGTGAGGACGTTGAGATCCTGGAGTTCGATGTTGGCCCGCTCGGCGGCCAGTGCCGCTTCACGCTCGGCGCGGATGGTGTCGATGGGAGCGATGCGCAGGATGTTGCCGTACAGCACCCCGCCCAGCCCCTTGGACTGCAGGATGGCCGCCAGGGCCTTGTCCCAGGGGACCCGGTCCAGGCGCACGGTGACCTTGCCCTGCACGTTGTCGCTGGACACGATGTTCAGCCCGCTGACGCTGGAGATAAGCCGGAACACGTTGTGGATGTCCGCCTGGACGAGGTCCAGGTTGATCAACCGCGGCGCCTTGCCGCCCGTGATGGCGCGCAGGTCCCAGTCACCGTCCAGCATGATTCCGCCGGTCGAACCGCTGTTGAACTTCTTGGACGGATCCAGAGACTCGCCACCCTTGGTGATGTACGACTCACGGGTGAAGGCGCCGGTGATGGACTGCTCCGAGTCCACCAGTGCGTCGTCCTCCGTGGCCTCGTAATTCTGGAAGACACTGAACTGCTCCGACCGCGCAGACGCGACGGACGGGGGAATCTCGAAGCTGAAGGTCAGCTCGCTGCCCTGCTTGGACGGCGTCGGCTCCACGTGTTCGCGCAACCGCACGACGATCTTGACCGTGCCGCGCTCGGTCCGGCTCTCGTAGCAATGGATCATGTCAATAGCGGAGGCGAACCGGCTAGTATCCAGGCTTCGCTCCAGGCCGCTACCGAGGCTCGCGCCGCGAATATCGACCACGAACTGGCGATTGGTCGCCCAGTGGGTGCTGTAGTCCAACCCCTGGTCCGCCGTGACGGTCAGGACGGACTCGACCGCCTTGTTCTGGAAGTCGACACCGACGATACGGGTGCCGCCGCCACGGTACTCATGGTCGCCGTGCACGGACGACAGTTCGCCGTCGATGAGTTCGCGCTCCGGCCCCTGGGGCTCGTCTTCCTTCTCGCCGTCATCTTCGGTCTCGATGACCTCGATCTCCTCGGCGATGGCGTCGTCACCCAGATGATCGCCCCGCTCGAACTGCAGGACGAGCGTGTTGCCTTCGATGCTCGTCGAGTAGTCTTTGGCATCATCGAGGGCCACGACCATCCGCGTCGACACGTAGCCGTCCTTTTCGAGACGCTCCGTTCGGATGTCGCGGATGACACCGTCGTTGACCGCCATGATGGGCTCGATGGCCCCCGGCTCCATGTCGGCCAGGTCCACGACGACTTCCAGCGGACTACTCCGCTGGAAATGGCTGTGGTTCGGCCTGCTGGTCGCCGAGATGGCGAGCTGTACGCCACTCCCGTCATGACTCAACGAGACGTCCGTGATTTCTTGATTCCCGGCCGCTCCCTCCTCCGCCCAGGCACAAAACGCCAGAGCACAGGTGAGCGCCAGTCCGATGCAGCTACTGAGGACCCTCATGGGACTACCTCCAACCCGACCTTCAAGTACTCTCATGCTTCCACTCCTACTCATCTGCGCTAATCTTCCTTGAAGGGGTCAGGTAATTTCATCGAATACTCGTTCGTGATCGGCCGATTCTCGACCGGGTCGCGGAACTCCTCGGTGACAATGATCTCATCGCTCTTGATCTGGGTCACCTTGCCCCATTTCTTGCCGATGAGATCCCCGTGATGAACGATGTGCCCCTTACCCTTGGGGTCTTCGACCATCGCGGTTGGACCATCACCGCCGCCAAGCACGCCGACCAGCCTCAGCTGGTCCAATTCCCAGTTCTGGAGTTCGCTGGCGACGATGCTGTCGGGGCGAACCACCTCGATGGAGGTGAAGGAACGGAAAGGGTCGCGCTTGCCGATGGGGTTATAGCTGTACTCCACCACCTTTTCGGCGGCTGCTTCCTCGGTCTTCTTCTTGTCGCGAGCTGCCTTGGGGGCCGTTTCCTTTTCGGCTGCTGCCTTGGGCCCGCCTCCGCTGGAGTCCGGAGGCTGGGGGCCTCCGCCACCACCACCGCCGCCACAGCCCATACATCCCCAACCCAGTAGCGCGATGGCACCAAGAGCCGGCATCCACATCTTCATCGATGGCCGTTTCATCAGTGATTACCTCCGCGCCGCCGCGGCTGTGTCCCCGGTGCTGCACCGCCGCCGCCCGCTTCCTTCTCGATGAAGCGGTAGGTCACGGCCTCGCCGCTCGTCTGCAGGACGATGCGTCCGCTGCGCTCATCCGGGTCGGTCATCTTGATGTTCCGGATGTTCACGATACGAGGCAGCTTGCCGACGCGGTCGAAGAACAAGGCGACCTCGTGATACGTGCCCGTCACGATGATCCGGACCGGTACTTCTGCGTAGAAATCTCTCCGCACCTCGGGGAGGGGCTGGAACAATGAGAATTCCAGTCCGTTCTTGCGCCCCAGATGGGAGATGTTCCTCAGCAATCCGGGAATCTCGCGCTCGTTTGGGAGTTCCTTGAGAGCCCGGCTCAGTTCCTCGTTGAGTTTCTCGACGTCTCTTTGGAACTGATCCTTGTTCTCTGCAATTTCCCGCGTTTTGTTCCGCTCTTCGGTCAGCTGAGCATTGCGGCTCTCTTCCGAGAAGATCTCCTGCTTCAGCTTCTTGTGGATGAGCATATGGAACGCGAAGAAGATCAGCACGTAGATCACGACGCCGATCAGGATCTTCTGATAGTCCGGTAGCTTTGTTATCCGATCGACCAAGTCACCCATCAGATTCCACCTCCCGCGATCACTTCGGCGTGACCGTCGTCGCCGTGATCTCGAACTCCTTCAACTTCGTCTTGGACTTCCTGGGAGCCTTGATGGTCACCAGGTAGACGCTGCCGAAGTAAGGGGACTGCTCGAGATTGGACATGAACGTGGCGATGACCTCGTTGTTCAGAGCGTTCCCCTTGAGAGCAACCTTGTTGCCATCCTGGGAAAGAGAGTCCAGCCACAGCTTCTCGGGTATCCGTGTTGCCAGCTCGTCCAGCATATGGACGGGCCCCATCTTGGAGGCTCGGAGCTGGGAGATGATCTGCTTCTTCTTCTCGAGGGCCTGCTTGGTCTTTTCGAGTTCTTCGACCTCGGGGATGATCAACTTGAGGTTGTCGATCTCCTCGACCAGATCCTCGTTCTCCTGTTGCAGATTCTTGATGTCGCCGCGCTTGGACACGTACAGAACGACGCAAACCAACAGTACCAACACCAGCCCGACGCCGAAGAAGATGAGGTAGCGTTGGGTCGCCTCCTTCTTCCGCGCTGCTCGGACCGGGAGAAGATTGATACGAATCATCTGTCGCCCGCCCTTCGTAGTGCCAGCCCAACCGCAACGGCAGCCATCGGCGCCACCTCGTTCAGGAATGCGATATCGAACTGACGCTCGTTGATCTCCACCTTCCTGAAGGCGTTGATCACCTCAACATCTACTCCGGTCTTGTCCTGGATTGTCCGTGTGAGCCCCGGCACCCGGGCGGAACCACCGCTCAGGTAGATGCGCCGGATACGATCTTCCGTGGACGTCGCTGCGTAGAAATCCAGGGATCGCTGGATCTCCGTGGCAACGTTGTCGTTGACCGACTGGATGATTCCTTCGACCTCTTCCGGCACGACGGCCTGTGTATCGCGAACGATGCCGCCGCCGATCTTGAGCGCCTCGGCTTCTTCGTAGCTGACGCTCAGCTGACGCTGGATTTCTTCGGTGTACTGATTGCCGCCCAAGGTGATGTCCCGCGTGAACGCCGTTACACCGCCCTTGAGCACGTTGATGTTGACGATACTCGCCCCTACGTTGACCAGCACGACCGTCTCGTCTGCGCCCGTCTCGTAGTTGACCTCGAACATGTTCTCGATGGCGAACGAATCCACATCGATGACTGTCGGGCTCAATCCAGCTTCCTGGATGATGGCCACGTAGTCGTTGATCATGTCCTTCTTGGCGGCGACCAGGACCACTTCCATCTGGTTGCCGTCGTCCGCCCCCTCGTTGAGGATCTGCACATCGATGTTCACATCGTTGATGTCGAACGGGATGTACTGCTCGGCTTCCCAGTGGATCGACTCCTCGAGTTCCTCCATGGACATCACAGGAAGATTAATCTTCTTGATGATCACCGAATGCCCGGAGACCGACGTGACCACTTCTTTGGTTCGGATGTGGTTCTTGCGCGTCAGCTCACGGATCGCTTCGACGATGATGTTGGAGTTCATCAAGGCGCCGTCTACGATGGCCTCGGGAGGAAGCTTGGTCATCCCGAAGTTCACCAGAGCCCAGCCGTTGCCCTTGGGCTGCAACTCCAGAACTTTGATGAAGCTGGAACCAATATCCAGCCCAATGGCACCCTTGTTCTTTGAAAAGAGAGACACTTCTACCGACCTCCCTCGGGCAGCTAACTGCTACAACAAAACAGCCTACCCACTGGGCCTCGTGAGAGGCCGTTCACGAGGCCCAAACAACCGCAACACACACTCGTTCCCCAGTTGTAGTACCGGTTCGATGGTCCGTCATCGCTTGATCCCATGTCAAGCGGAATTTACCAGATCTCGTCAGGTTTTGCCCGTGATCCTGTAGTTTTATTCCAGCCACGCGATGCGTCCAGAGTGTAGGATCCTACCCCATGAATCGGCCACAGCAGACGTCTTCACAGCCCGTCCCCAGCCAGCTGATAGCTCTCCCGGTCGTGACTTCGATGGTAATTTCCGCCTGGTGTGGCGCAAATGGCGAGACGGGCGACCCAGCCCTCTCCGCGCGGCTCCTGTTGCTGGCTGCTCCGGTGTCCCTCGCCCTTTCCCAGCTTGCCCTGGCCCGCTGGCCGGCACTGTTGACGAGCGGCTTCCAACGGCTCGTGGTCCTGGCGGCAGCGGGGATCGGCCCCCTGCTCATGTCCGTCGCCACCGATTTCGTTCGCGTGCTGAGCCTGTCAGGGATCTCCGGGGACCTCCTGCTCGCGTTACTTTGGGGCCTGGCCCTCGCCCCTGCCTACGGCGTGGTGGCCCGATACTGTGCGCGGTCTGGGCGTATCGGTGCAATCGGGGCCCTGCTGGCGGCGGCCATCGCGTCCCAGGCCGGGCATCTGCTCTCCCTGGGTGCCTACCCATTCCTGCTCTCTGCGGCGGGCGCGGCTCTGCTGGCACCACCCATGCTGGCTCCGTCCGGCTCCCGGACCGACGATGCAGCCCACCCCGTGGAGACGGCTTCAGCAGCGGCCGTCCTGGCTTGCTGGCTGCTGGCCGTCCCGCCCCTGCTCGGTGCCTACGCCGGCGATCTACCCCACGGCCCGCTCACGCTGCTGATGGTCCTGTTCCTAGGCGTCGCCATCGGCAAGCTCCTCCCCTACCGCCTGCCGTCCTGGGTCTCCGCCACGCTGGCCGGTGGCGCGAGCCTCGCCGCACTGGCGATCCTGCCCCACCACCTGTGGTTCTACGGGTTGATGGAGAGCCCCAGCTTCGGCTCCCTCGCGCCGATGGCTCCCTGGCTAGCCCTGGCGATGACCGCGTTGCCGCTGGGGCTAGGCCTGGCGCTGTGGTCCGCGCGTGGTTCGGAACACAAGCCATGGGCCGTCCTCGTCGGCGTACTGGTGGGCTGCGCCGCCATCGCCGCCGCCACGGGCCGAGGATCGATGGATCTAACCGTGCGTATCGCCGCCGGCACGGCGGTCGTGGCCGGCTCCCTGTCATTGATCCAATCCTTCCCGTCCAGCCGCCGCTGGCTCAGCGCCGCGGGCGCGGTCGTTCTGCTGGCACTGCTTGCCGGGGCGGGCCTGCTCGCCCCCTGCCCCGAGGCACCGGTGGCGCTGGACTCTGCCGCGCGCTTCGCCCGCCTGGACATCACCCTCCAGGGCGACATCCGGGAAGCGACGACCCTGCGCAGCGGCGTCGATCGGGCCGGCCCACGGTGTGTCGTGGCCACCGCCACCGGGACCTACTTACACAGGGCTGGGCACTCCCTCGCGCCCGCGAGCGCCGAGAGTGCCTCGGAGGCGATGCTGGCCCTCCTTCCCCTGCTGGCACACGGTGACCCCGAAGAAGCCGCCATCGTGGGGCTAGGGCGCGGAGACGCCCTGCTGGCGCTCAAATCTGCGGGCCTGGACCGGATCCAGATCGTGGATCCCTCCACCCACGCGGGCAAACAGGTCGCCACCACCCGCGAATCGGTCCGGGAGCTTCTCGCCGATCCCGACATCTGGTTCGATCACCGCCGGCCCCGACCGGTTCTGCCCGTTGCCCGGGGTTCGAAGGACATCCTGCTGGTCAACCTGCCCCCGTCCCATCGGCAGGCATCCGTCGCCTGGTACAACGGGACGCTAGCCTCCGAAGTAGCCGGGGCGCTTGCTCCCGATGGGTGGGCAGCGTTCCGTATCCCGACGGTCACCATGACACCCGAGGATCTGGCGGGCGCGGTGGTGGCCATCGGCCAGGCCCTGCCCGGGGCCACGGTCTGGGTCGACCCGCTGGGAAACGGCGACGTGATCGTGCTCGGTTCGACGTCCGGCCGCCCGCCCGAGGCGATGATGGTCCACTACAGCATGCAGCAGCTCGCCTCGAGAGAGCTGCTGGCGCACACCAACGTGCGCGCCTCGTATGACTTGTTCGCGCGCGCGTTTTGCGCGGCCGACGCGCCGGCGCTCCAGGCGGCCGCCCGCCCGCCCACAGGGATCTCCTGGCGGACGAGCGTGGCGCGGCTGGAGGGTCATCGGGGTGTCCCGCTGCTGGACTACGCCATGGCGGCCCAGCCGCTCCAGGAGTTAGTGGACGTTTCCCGTCTCGGGGACGAGGAGCAGCAACGCCTGTTCGTCTCGACGACCCCCGTCTACTGGCTCATCTACCTGCAGTTCCTCGACAGCCTCTCCAGAGGTGAAATCCTGGAGTCTCCCCAGTGGATCGACCAACTGCGGGAGCTGAGCGAGGATCCGACCCGCGACCTGGCCCCTTTGATCCGGCAAACGGTGGAGGCCGGTCGCACCGCCTATGTTCGGGGGAAGCCGGAAGAGGCAGAAGCGCTGTTCCTCATCGCCCAGTCGTTCTCGCCGCAGGACCCCGAGGTCAACATCGAGCTGGGACGCATCGCCTGGGACCGGCAGAATTTCCGCGAGGCGCTTGATCGATTCACGACGGTCCTGGATCGGGATCCCATCCACCACGTCGCCCTCATCGGCGCCGCCGATTGCCAGGTGCGTCTGAGCCAGCCCGAAGAAGCGACGACCCTCCTGGAACGATGTGTGGCAGCCCATCCCGAGTCTCCCGAAGCACTCTACAACCTGGGGCGATTGCTCCTGGACCAGGGGCAGCCGGAGGCAGGCCTCGAGTACCTGTGGCGAGCTGCGCCGCTGGCCAACGAGTCCCCAATGCTCCACTTCTCCGTCGCCGAGGCCCAGTTCATGCTGGCCATGGGTGAGCAGGCAGCGGGGGGCGACCCCGAGGCCCATCTCATGCAGTCCCGCGACGCTGCAAACCGGTCCCTCCAGCTGGAGCGATCGGCCCGGACGCTGTGCCTCGCCGGTCAGATCGAGCTGATGCGGGGTAGCTACGCCCAGGCCGAACCGCTGCTGGAAGAGTCGGTGGCGGACGAGCCGCTGAGCTTCGATTGCCGGGCGGCCCTCGGCGAGGCCTACTTCGCACAGAGCAAGTTCCGACGGGCGGCCGAGCAGTTCAGTGAGGCACAGGAGATCCGCCCAGGTGATCCGAGAGTCGAAAAGCGGCTGGGTCAGTTGAAGAGCTTGATGCCGGGAAGCTGAGCGTTTTCTAGAAGACGTTGCGCCAGTTCTGGAAGAAGACCCGGTCCTGACCGCTGGTGTTGGGGGTCGGGCGGATCGGCCCGATGGTGTCGATGTTCCCCGAGCCGTCCGTGATGGTCAGGTAGATACCCTCGTTGCTGTATGCGAACGCCGACGGGATGCCGTCGATCTCCACGTACTTGCTGTCGGTCACGCCATAACCGTCGGGACCCCAGTCCTGCCCGGATTCGTAGGCGCCCGCGCAGTTGTCGTCCAGGGAGTAGGCGTAGATGCGAGCCACGCCGACGTCGCAGGGGGACACGTCGACGTAGTAGGTGACGAACATCACGATGCCACCCATGGTGAGGACCGGCCCGACGAGCTTCTCGCCGGCGGACAGCAGCAGGGGATTGTAGCTGGCACCGCAGGTCGTATCCTCGGCGGCGGCGCAACCCCAGGGCTCCGGATCCTGGGCGAAGAAGACATTCCCCTGGTCGTAGGCCTCGAACAGGTTGCCCGGCCAGCCCGTGCCCCACATGACACGAATGTTCGCAGAGGCGTCCATGGCGACCGAAGGCCGGAAGAACACGGCGTGGGAGTCGGTGTTGTGCAGGTTGGACACCGCCGGGATCACGGGCGGCGCGGCGAACGCGCAGGCGCTGTCCGTGCTCTCCATCGTGGCCGAATCCAGCTGGCCGTTGTCCACAAGCACCTTGAACACGTACCCGTGACGGGAACCGATGTACAGCGCGTCGATGGTGCCATCCTCGTCGTAATCGACCGCGGCCGGGGTACCGAACACACCGGAGGACGGGTCGTCCATGTTGTAACGCCCGATGTTGTTGATGTAGGGCGAAGCACCGGCCGGGATGGCGTAGCCGTCCTGCGAGAAGGCCGCGTTGTCCGGTTCCAGCAGATCGACCATGTACCAACGGGCGCCCACGCGGCGGCCGATGTCGGGCATGCCGTCCACGTCCGACGTACCGCCGGACCAGAAGATCACCGGGACGTAGTTGTTGGAGACGGAATCGAGCACCTCGCCCAGCACGGGCGTGCCGACGGTCATGCCCTTGCGCCAGCCGTAGTTCGGGACCTCACCGGTCCACTCCCACAGGAAGCGCGGCGCCCACGGATCGGTGACGTCTACCGCGTAGTGGTACCGGCTCCCCATCCCCATGGAAACGATCAACACGCGGTGATACTCGCAGCCGCTGGGGTCCTTGGCTCCGTCGTCCGCTGCGGAGCCGCAGCCCCCCAGCAGGTTGGGCGTGCCATCCATCCACACGTAGGTCAGGTTGACGGAGCCGTCGTTGATGTACAGCTCACCGTCCAGTTTGAGGTTCTTGACGCGGTGCATGTCGTCGTGGAACTCGGAATCCTTGTCCACGACGTGCCGCGGGACGTAGCCCCACAGCTCCCAACCACCCTTGGCGTCGATGTTCGTATCCTCCCACCCGTCGTAGTCGGAATCGAGGAACGGCACCTTGAAGGCGTGCAGCCAACCGGAGTTGGAGGTGGTGTAGATCACGGAGTCCCGACGGATCAGGTTGTTCGAGTCCGACCAGGCCATCTTGTCCAAGAAGGCATAGAAGGCCGGGTCATCCGTGACGATAGGCGGTGCGGCGTCCGCGAATGCCGGACGCGAGAGGAACATGCCCCCCATCTTCCACGGCCCCTTCTCCTGGAAGTTGCCGTTGCTCTGCCCGTATTCCGCCTCGGGGACCCCACGGAGGAAGTCGATGAGCAGCTGGGCGTCCACGTTATCGACGATCTGGTCCGCGTTGTAGTCGTACCGCAGGCCGTTTTCCGGCAGGGCTGAACAGGACGGATACATCCCGTAATTACAGTAATCCAGCAACAAGGGGCCCAGGGTATCCACCTCGGAGGAGTCGAAGGGGATCATCGACTGGGGCTGGAAGGAATCCAGCGTCTCCGGATTGGTCCACAGGGTTCGGGAGTACTGCCCGGCATCGGACGAAGCGTTGGACGGTGGCCCGTACTCCTCCGAGTTGACCTCACCGGCATAGGCGAGGCGGCTGGCCAGCAGCTCGCCGGCGTCCCACATCGGCGTGTTGGGCGAGAGGCTTCCCCAGTTGGGGTCCAGAGGGTCGGTGATGACCTTGAATGCCTCGAAGTGGCCCCGATAGAGGGGGACCCCGCGGGTGTCGTCCGTGTACCCCCAGATCTCCGTCCAGCCGCGGAACAACCGGTGACCGGAGGAGGAGGTGGAGGAGACCGTCACGCCAGTGAGGGACCGCAGCAGGTCCGTCATCGAGTTGGAGATGCCCACCCCGATGTCGTCGATGGAGGATGCCTCGGTGTAGAGCCCCGAGCCCACGTCAGCGGCGGACTGCATCATCTCGGCGGTGTAGTCGGCGACGTGGGTGTCGGCGTCCACGAAGATGGTATGGGTGCGCACCGTCTGGGTGCCGCTCACCGAGTTGTTCATGTCCGGATGGTTGCCGGCCCAGATGGCCACGTCGTCCAGCAAGGTGCGGTCCGTCTCGTACTCGGGCTCGCTGGTCAGGTAGACGTCCCCGTTGAAGATGTAGTTGCTGGCGTCGTTGTCCGTCATGTCGCCGCGGCCGTCGGAGATCACGATCACGTCGATGGTGCTGCAGGGCTCGATGAACGGCGCCCGGGCCCACTCGGTGTTGACGGGATTCATGTCCGAGATGGTGAGGTACTCTTCAATGACGTACAGGTACGAGCTGGCCAGGTACCGATCTGCCAGGTCGGGGAAATTGGTGTCCGCGGAAGAACGAGAATCGTCCAGGGCATTCACCAGGTGCACGTTGTCGTGGTCGAACGAGCTGATCTGCTTGTAGTGGTTGGCCGCGTTGCTCGTGCCGACCACCGCGAACTCCATCTCCGTGGGAGCGGAGTTCACCGCTGCGATGACGGCGTCGACGACCGTGTCCCACTTGGTGGGATGGGTGGAGTCCCCGAACCAGTTCTCCTGCATCGACTCGTTCCGTTCGAGCAAGAACAGGACCTTGGGGATCTCCGACTCGCGCACCGGTAGGCTGGCGGTGTCGTCCCCCAGGCTGATGCCGGGTGTGCAGAACACCACCAGCAACATGAAACCGATCCACCGAGCTGACGTCTTCAGGCTATGACCGAATTGTCTCATCGCCTCTCCTCACTCAAAAACAATAGCCGAGCACGCGCAGGAAACCCGCCGTTTCGGCGCGGGCTGCCGAGCGTTCCCGGGTACCGGTGATATCCACGGCCGTGGCACAGGTATCCAGATAGACGTTGCGCATCCCGTCGCCACCACCACCTTGGTTGATGCCCTGTGTGGCCTCGAAGCCGCGCGCCACGCCACCGCATTCGCCGTAACAGCGATCGACCGAATAGGTCGCGATGATGTATCCACCCGTCTCCAGAGGGGTCGGCGGCGTGTCCGCGATGGCCCCGTCTACGTGCACGATGTGCTGGCAACCGCCACCGGCTGCCCAAAAGCTGATCTCATCCGTCATCACCTGGTTCACCGGCAACGTGCGGGTCATCGAGATGGCCTGATCCAGGCCCGCGTTGGCCGCGTTGTAGACCTGGTGATAGCGCCGGATGTTGTGCGTGATCTCCAGGTCCAGGCTGCTGATCTGGATCGCCGTCAGCCCCAACACGGTCAGGGCGACGAGGGCCACGAGCGCCAGCACCAATGCAAATCCTTCGCGACTCCTGTGGATGGTACGCATCAGATCTCGTCCCTCACTTGCTTGGCCGCACGCGCGTTGCGCAGGGTCACGACCTGGTGGGCAACGCGCCGGTGATAGGTATCCTGCACGGGCGGGGGGTTGTACGTGGTGGGGTCCAGCGCGACGGGGGCCGTCACCCACATCTTGTACTCTTCCTCGCGCTCCGAGCGGGCGGTCATGCGGACGCGCACCCGGGAGATGTCGGCGAAGTACATGCCCGCCGGGAACACCTCACGGTCCGCCCAGTTGAACGAATCGCAATCCTCCATATGGGCGCAGTACCCAAACTGCATGTCCTCGATACCCGCGGCGATGGGGATGTCGTCCCCGTCGTCCAAATCCTCGTCGAAGCTGATCATCAGATAGGGCAGGTCTTCCGTGCCGGGCCCCACCCCGTTGCCATTGCGATCGATGTAGTAGGCGGTCTGGACCAGGCGCGCACAGACCATCTCTTCGGGCAATCCGCGGCCGGACGGGCACATGCCCATGTAGTCCGTCTGGCTATTGGCGTGCACGTAGACCGTGCCGTTCGAAGGCGCGTCGCGCACCTCCCACAGGAAGGATATGCCCAGGCCCGTGTTCGCCGCGTTGGAGAAGCAGGCCAGGTATTTCCAGTTGTCGTCGGTGGCGATGAAGTTGAGCGCATTGGCGGCGGAGTTGGTGTTGAAATCGATCTGCGTGGTCTCGCACAGATAGTTGCTTGCGACCCCCTCGCCGGCCTCCGATTTGTCCATGAAGCCCCATGAGCCCCGATCCGGATGGGCGTATGCGATGTAGACCGCGTCGCGCCCGTCACCGTTGAGGTCGTCGTACGGGATCAGGGTATCGAGTTCCATGGAAGATGCGCCGATGGGAAGGGCTCCGAGGAACTGCCCGTTCGTCCCGGCGCCAAAGCCGGCGAGGGACATGTCCTTGGTGACGACCTCCATCGCCAGGCGGAGGTTCTGCTGCATGCGGCCGATATCCCGCTGGCGGCGGTAGAGCCGGTTTTGGGCCATGAACGTCATGCCAATGATGATCGCCATGATGGCCGTGACTGCGAGAGCGATGACGAGCTCGACCAGCGTGAATCCCAACCGGCCGCGTCGTCGGATACTGCTACTTCGGTTTGCCAACATCTGCCTGTGTCCTTACTGATACCGGTCGTAGGACCGGGTCTGGGCCAGTGTCACGCCGTGAAGGTTGACGCCCGCCTCACTCATTAGGAAGGTCACCCGCGTCTTGATCACCGCCCGGCCGTACGTGTCCCCGCCAAAGAGTTCGACGTTGTATGTGGGTGTGTAGATGGAGGCGCCGCCGCCGCCGCCGGTCTGTCCCAGGCAGTTCACCTGGCCACCCACCGTACCGGTGAAGTTGTTGGGCAGGTCGATAAGTGGATTATCTGAATCCGTGGGATCGGGGTCGTCGTGGGCGAGTGCCGTGTTGGTACCGCCGCGGATGTACTCGGACGCGTTGAGCTGGTCCATCATGTCCTGGGCCAGGATCGTCGCCTCGCTCATCCGGAACGAAAGCTGGGCCGCCGAAAGCGCCGCCTGATGCAACGCGAACAGGGCCAGCAGACCGACGGTGAGGATCACCAGGGCGAAGATGGCCTCGATGAGGGTCAGCCCCTCTTCGCCACGAACCCCTTGCGTGAATGGCGCGGCCCGCCCCTTACCTCTACGCCAGCGTGGTACTACGGTCTTCATGTCACTCTCCCCGGCTCGATGCCCTATGGCATGGCCACCGACGCGTTCCCGCCCTGATCGGTCAGGACGACGCGCTTTTCATCAAACCCCGCCGCTCGGTTCTGGAACGTCACGGTCACATACGTGTTGCTAAAATCGACGGGGTCATTGGTCGAATATCCATGGGCGCCGAAAATCAGCGCGTCCGGTAATGCGGTCGTCGGCGATCCGTTCATGGGGGTCCAGGACTCGATGCTGATCCCCTCGATCTCGCCGGCGCCCGTGGCCAGGTCCACGATGCCGTCGGCGTTGCCCGCCCCCAGGTCCGTCGCCTGGAAGGCCGAGGACCCGCGGGGCCGGTCGCCCACCAGGATCCGGTACGAGCCTTTGTTTTCCTTCCAGTGATTGGCACCGATGAACTCGTCTGCCTCGACGAACTGGATGGCATACTCGCGGTTGTCGGCGATGGCCCGCGCCCGGCACAGGTTGATGTGGGTTTCCAGGCGCTCGGCGGCCCGGTTCAGCCGGAACCGCCCGATGAACTCGGAGATGTTCGGGATGGCAATCGCAGCCACGATGGCGACGATGGCCATGACGATCGCCAGCTCGATCAGGGTGAACCCCTGGACATCGCTACGATATCGGCCGTTGGGGCAATGCCTTTTCATGCAGGTACGAATTAGTGCAAGAAGCATGCCTTGGGTTTATCCCCCCCCTGACGGCCTGGAATCGGAGCGAACTATGAAAATTTTTCACAGTGCCTATAAAACTCTTTCCGGGTCCGGTACTGGCTCGTTCGCAGCACGCGTATCGCCGCAGCGGGCCGCCACCGCCTCCCGAGCCTCCTCCAGCCGATGACTATCCTGGAGGAGCATCGTTCGTTCCAGCCCTGCCTCCCGGGCTCCATCCAGGTGCTGTTGAATGCTGTCCAGTAACGCGGGAGCATGTTCGCAGGCGTCCCCCCCTGCCGCAAGCGATCTCTCCAGCTCCTCTAGCTCCAGCCTCACGAACAGCTCCTCGGCCGCCGCTTCGAAGCGTTTCTCCCGGACGTCCCGGCCCTCCACGAGTTCCAGCTGGTCCCGCGCACCGGTCAGGTCCCCGCCGTCCAGCAGCGCCTCGGCCAGCCCCAGCCTGAATTCCGGCCGCCCCGGATCGAGGGCCACGGCGCGCTGGTACAGATCCAGCCCCTCGGGCGTGTGGCCGGCGGCCAGATACAGATCGGCCAGGTCGGCCAGTACGCCGGCTTCCTGCGGCGCCAGCTCGTGGGCCCTTCGCAGTTTGGCCTCGGCCTCCCCCGATGCCCCCGCGGCCAGGTCCAGTCTGGCGAGGCCCCGGTACCCACCGTAGTAGTCCGGCGCCACGGTTACCGCTCGCCAGAACTGATCCCTCGCCGGCTCGACCAAGCCGGCGCGTAGATAGGCCCACCCCAGCCCGTAGAGCGCCGGCGCATGATCGGGGTCGATGGTCAGGGCACGGTGGTACGCGTTCTCCGCCTCCACCAGGTTGGCGGCCCTCAGCTGCCGGTCCCCCCACCAGGTCGCCAACGCCGGATCGAGCTGGAACAGATACAGGGCACAACCGGCCGCCACGACCGTGAGGCCCCAACCCAGCGCGAGAAGGCTGCGAGGGCGGGCCTTCGAGGTCATTTGTCGGCCTCGGGGTCGTAGTCGACGCCGTAGTCTCGCATCTTGTAGAGCAGGGCTCGGTGGCTGATCTCCAGGAGCTTGGAGGCCTGGGTGCGGTTGCCCCGCGTGCGCCGCAGAGCCCGTTCGATGAGGTGGGCCTCCAGGACCCGGCTGGCCTTCTTGATGGACAGATCCTCGGATGGGTGGGGCGGTGGGAAATGGTGGCCGCCACCGGTGATCGTGTCGGGGAAATCCCGGATCCCGATGGTCTCTCCGTCACACAACAAGACGGACCGTTCCACCACGTTCTCCAGCTCCCGCACGTTGCCGGGCCATGCGTAGGCGAGCAGGAGCCGCAGCGCGTCCGGCTCCACGCGACGCTGTGCGCAGCCGTGTGCACGGGAACAGCGATCGACGAAGTGCTCCAGGAGTAGCGTGATGTCCTCACGCCGCTCCCGCAGAGGGGGAACGTGGATGTGGATCACGTCGAGCCGGTAGTAGAGGTCTTCGCGGAAGCGACCTTCGGCAACGGCCTGCGCCAGGTCGACCCCGGTAGCCACCACGAGGCGGACGTCCACCGACCGGCTGCGGGTATCGCCGACCCGGCGGATCTCCCCCTCCTCGATGGCCCGCAACAGCTTGACCTGCAGTGCCAGCGGGAGATCCCCGATCTCGTCGAGGAACAGCGTGCCCTCGTGGGCTTGCTCGAACAGGCCCGCGTGGTCCTTGATCGCCCCGGTGAACGATCCCTTCATGTGGCCGAACAGCTCCGTCTCCAGCAGCTGTTCCGGGATGGCACCACAGTTGACCGGGACCAGGGGCCCGCGCCGCCGATCCGAGTTGCGGTGGATGGCCCGGGCCAGCAACTCCTTGCCCGTCCCGCTCTCCCCCGTCAGCAGGACGTTCGTCCGGTGAGGGGCGATCTTGGTGATGGTCTGGAAGATCTTCTTCATCGGCTCGGACTGGCCGATGATGTCGTCGAAGGAACGCTCCCGGTCCATGGCCCGCCGGAGTTCCTGGTTCTCGCGGTAGAGCTGCTCCCGCTCCTCCACCTTGCGCAGGGTCAACAGGATCTCGTCGGCCTTGAAGGGCTTGGAGATGAAGTCGTACGCCCCCAGCTTCATGGCCTCGATGGCGGTCTCGGTGCTGCCGTAGGCCGACATCATGATGACGTAGGGGGCGAGCTCCGTCTCCCGCAACGCTGTGAGGAAGGCCATCCCGTCCATCTTGGGCATGCGGATGTCACACAGGACGATGCCGAAGCTGTCCTTTTGCAGCACCTTCAACGCCTGGGTACCATCCGGTACGGCCGTTGGCTCGTATCCCCCCTTCTTGAGCATCACGAGCAACATATGGCGGAGGTTCTCCTCGTCATCGACGATCAGAACCCTGCGAACACTGAGGGGCGGACTTGATGTCATCTTGCGTATGATAGCCGAAACCATCAGGGTGTTTGCGATGAGGGTCTTACAGATCGTCCACGATTTCCTCCCCGGCAGTCATGCAGGTGTCGAGGTGTATACCCATTCGCTGGGGCTGGGCCTCAAGCGGGCGGGAGTCGAGGTGGCCGTGGCCCACCCGATCCAGGGCGTGGGCCTTCCCCAGTATTCGCTGCGGCACCTGGTAGTAGACGGCATGCCGGTCGTCCAGATGGTGCAAAACTATCCCTACCGGCCCCTCACCGAATCCACCAGCGATCCCCAGGCCGAGCGCCGCTTCCTGGAGATCCTGGAGCGCTTCCGTCCGGATCGGGTCCACATCCAGCACCTGTGGGGCTGGTCCGCTGGGCTGCCGCGTCTGGCCAGGCAGGCGGGGATCCCGGTGGTGATGCACCTGCACGACCACTGGCTGGCCTGCCCTTCCGGCGGCCAGCGGTACCGGCAACGCATCATCTGCGAAGAGATCGACCCGGCCCTCTGCGACACCTGCTATAGCCGTTTCCAGGCGAAGGCCGGCCCCCTGGAGCGCATCGCCCTGCAAGCGGCCCGCAAGATGCCTCGGCAGGCGGCCCCCGACACCCTTCATCGGGGATTCCTGGCACTCCCGCGCAGTGCGCGCATGTGGCTCAAACGGGTCAACCGGCGCGCCTCGTTGATGCTCCCGCCACGCCACGTGGAGCCGGGCGTCTCCCGGCAACGCAGGACGGTCCTGCTGGCGGAGCTGGAGTCCGTGGACCTGTTCCTGGCACCGTCGATGGATATGGCGGAGCGCATGGCGGACTGGGGCATCGACAGCCACCGTATCCGTCACCTACCCAACGGATCGGCCGTCACCGGTGAGGCAACCTCCCCGCTGCCGCGCCTGGCCGATCCCTCGGTACCGCTGAGGCTGGTGTTCCTGGGGACGCCGATGGAACACAAGGGCCTGCACGTGCTTACCGACGCCGTCAGCCGCGTGGAGGAAGACGTGGAGCTCGTGATCCACGGTGCCGAGCCCGAGCCGTCCTACCTCTCCAAGCTACACGTGGACGGTGAACGGGTACGCTTCGGCGGCCTGCTCCAGCGGGAGCAGGTAGCCTCGGCCATCGACGCTGCCGATCTGATCTGCATTCCCTCGATCTGGCCGGAGAACGCGCCCTTGGTGCTGCTGGAAGCGCGCGCGCGCCGACGGCCAGTACTGGCCTCGCGCATCGGCGGAGTGCCAGAGACCGCGGACGGGATCTTGGTCCCACCCGGGGACGTCAACGCCTGGGCCACCGCCATCTCCCGGCTGGCCCGTGACCGGGAATCGATCCGGCAGCTGGCGACCCGCATCACCCCACCCCCGTCCATGCAAGACAACGTGGACCAGGTGCTCGACGTCTATCACTCGGTGGGTTGAACGCGTGCTGACCCGTATCTGCGACGACACCACCGACGGACAGCCCCCCCGTATCTCCGTGGTGATCCCTGTCCTCGACGGGGGGGGCCTGCTGAACGAGTTACTGGACACCCTGGAACGGCAGCAGGTCGCCGGTGGATTCGAGGTGTTGGCCGTCGATTCCGGATCCACGGATGGTTCCCTGGAACATCTGCGCGCACGCACCATCCGCCTCTATGCGGTGCGGCGAGAGGAATTCGGGCATGGACGCACCCGCAACGCTGCGCTGGCGCTGGCCCGCGGCCGGAGGCTGATCCTGCTCACCCAGGATGCGGTGCCGGACCGCCCGGATTTCCTGGAACAGCTGGCCCAGCCGCTGGATGCCGACCCTTGCCTCGCCGGCACCTACGGCCGGCAGCTACCCCATCCGGACACGGACCCGCTCCTGCGGGCCAGACTGGACCGCTGGACCCCGCCGGGCGAGGACCGACGCCAGTCGAGCCTGACCCGGGAGGCCTTCGCGGCGCTGACGCCCGGTGAACGCATCCGGCGCTGCCGGTTCGACAACGTCGCGTCCTGCCTGCGGCCCGCCGTCTGGCGTAAGTTCCCGTTCCCGGAGGTGGCCTTCGGCGAGGACACGGTGTGGGCCAAGACCGTCCTGCTGGCCGGGCACGACCTGCTCTATCGCCCCTCGGCAGCCGTGCGGCACGCCCACCACGCCGGCCCCCACGCCACCTTCACGAGGGAGCGCCAGGCCCACGCCATGCTGGCCCGGGAGTTCGGCTTGACGACGGTCCCGTCCCTACCCGCCGGGCTGCTGGCCTGGTGTTTCGGGTGGCCCGGAGACCTGAGAACCCTGGTGGGTTCGGGAACGGCAGCCCACGACGTACCGCGCCTGCTGGCCCGTGGCGGGCTGCGGCGGGCTGCGGAGATCACGGGGCAGTATCTAGGGGCGAGGAAAGACGGGGGCTAGCGTGCTCAGTTCCGGGCGCGGAAATCGGCCATGAACGTGACGAGCGCCTCGACCCCTTCGAGGGTCATGGCGTTGTACTGGGACGCGCGGATGCCGCCCACGGAGCGGTGGCCCTTGAGCCCCACCAGGCCGCTCTCCTTGGCCTCGGCGATGAACTGCTTCTCCAGATCTTCGTTGGCCATGCGCATGGTGACGTTCATCCACGACCGGCTGGGCTTCTCGACGGTCCCACGGTAGTAGCCGTCGCTCCCGTCGATGGCCGCGTACAGGACCTCCTGCTTCTTGCGGTTGACCTGCTCCATGGCCGCCACGCCGCCTTGCGCCTTGACGTACTGCAGGTAGCGCCACAGGAAGTAGATCCCGAAAGAGTTGGGGGTGTTGAACATCGAGTGCTTGGCGGCCTGCGTCCGGTACTGCAGCAGCGTGGGGATGTCGTCGCGGCCACCCTGCACCATGTCGTCACGGATGATGACGACGGTGACGCCGGAGGGGCCGAGATTCTTCTGGGCGCCGGCGTAGATCAGCGCGAACTTCGAGACGTCCAGGCTGCGGGACATGATGTCCGAGGACATGTCGCAGATCATGGGGACGTTACCGGTGTCGGGGAACTCGTGGTACTGGGTCCCGGCGATGGTGTTGTTGGACGTCACGTGCACGTACTGGGCGGCCGGATCGAAATCCATCTCGCTCAGCGATGGGATGCGGTTGAAGTTGACCCCTTCGGAGCTGGCGGCAAGCCGGGCACGGCCCAGGATGTTGCCCTCCTTGATGGCCTTCTTGGACCAGGTGCCGGTGTGCACGTAATCGCCAAACTGCCCCTCTCGCAGGAAGTTCATCGGCACCATCGCGAACTGCAAGCTGGCGCCGCCCTGCAGGAACAGCACGTGATAGTTGTCCGGAATCGCCATCAGCTCCTTGAGCAGCACGATGGCCTCTTCGTTGATGGCGTCGAATTCCGGCGCCCGGTGGCTGCTCTCCATGATCGACATGCCGGTTCCAGCGTAGTCCAGGAACTCAGCCTGGACCTTCTCGAGGACGGGCAGGGGAAGGGCCGCGGGACCGGGATTGAAGTTGAATACGCGGTGGGTCATGGCGTGACTCCTTGTGTGCGCTCGGACTAGTTGGAGGTGTACTCGTCGATGAGTTCGATGATGACGTCGGCGATGCGGCCCATGTTCTCGTTCGTCGAGGCGCCGATGTGGGGCAGCATCACCATGTTGGGGGCATCCTTCAGGGGCGAATCCTGGGGCGGATCGCTGTACCAGACGTCGGTGGCGTAGCCGGCGACCTTGCCGCTCTGCAGGGCGGCGCGCATGTCTTCCTCGACCACGACCTTGCCGCGGGCGGTGTTGAGCAGGCGCACACCGTCCTTCATCCCGGCGATCTTGCCGGCGTCGATGAGCCCATCGGTCTCCGGGGTCAGCGGCACGTGGATGGAGATGTAGTCGGACTCGGCGAACAGCTCGTCGACGCTGCCCTTGAGCGCGGCGATCTCATGGCTGTCGATGAAGGGGTCGTAGGCGATGACGTCCATACCGAAGGCCGCGGCCCGGCGGGCGAGCTCGGTGGCGATGCGCCCGGCGCCCAGCAGGCCAAGGGTCTTCTTGTACAGCTCGCCACGCTTGAGCTGCTTCTTGGCCCACTCACCCTGGGCCATGCTCTGGTGGGCGGGCACCACGTTGCAGGGCATGGCCAGCATCATCGCCATACCCAACTCGGCCACCGCGATGCTGCTGGCGGCAGCGGTGTTGTGCACGATGACGCCCTTTTCCTTGGCATACACCAGGTCGATGTTGTCCAGACCGACGCCACCGCGGATGATCATCTTGAGATTCGTCGCCGAGTCGATGTATTCGGGAGTGCACTTGGTCTTGCTACGAACGAGCACGATGTCCGCAGTGGATAACTGGGATTTGTCGTCGGTGACCTCGCCAAACTGGGCGAGACGTCCTGGCAAATCGGGGCCAAAAGCGTCGGAGATCAGGATCTTCATGGCTCGTTCCTTTCGCGGTCGTTTCCGGTTGTCACAGGGCGGTGCAGCAGCTACACCCAACTCTGCTGTGCAAACCAATAACACCAACTGTAAACGGACGCTACAGCCAGCTTTCAGAACCTGCAAGTTCGCACCATGAATGTGAATCATCCCCGCCTGCTATTGGTCTCACATGGCCTCCCTCCACGGAGGATCGGCGGCGTGGAGCTGGTGGTTTGGCGCCTGGCCCGCGCTCTCGTCAGCCGGGGTTGGTCCGTCTCCGTGTTCTGCCCGACAGAGGTCGCGGGATCCCGGCCCGGAGAGCTGGTCCGGCAGGACACCGACGGGACGGTCCAGTACACCGTCGGCGTTCCGGTGGGCGCCGATTCCTGCGACGCCGCCGCGAACGCCTTTGCCCGGACGCTGGGGCTGTGGCGGCCCGACGCGGTATGGATCCATCACCTCTCGGGGCTATCGCTGGCCGTACCCGAACTGGCGCTCGCCGACTCCGTCCCTCTGGCGGTCACCTTCCATGACTACTGGTGGATGTGCCCGCGGGGGCAGTTATTGGATCGCGGGTCCCGCCCGTGCGAGGGGCCCGCTGCGGAGCGCTGCGCTCCCTGTATGGCCCCAGGGGCTCCCCTGCCGGCACGCCCCCTGGCCCGGGCCCTCACCGCACGCTGGATGAGGCAGCGCGAGGAGCGGGCTACGGCCATCCTGCGACGGGCGACGGCCCTGACCGCGCCCTCCGCCCATACGGCCGACCGGCACCGGCGGTGGCTGGGGGAGGCCGTCGAGGTGATGCCCAATCCCCCACCCGCTGCCCGGCGCGTCCCGTTGCCACCCGGCGGTGGACCACTGCGGGTGGGGTACTTCGGATCCCTGTTGCCATCCAAAGGGCTCGCAACCCTGCTGACCGCGGCTGGCCAGCTCCCCGCAGGCACCATCCGCCTAGAACTCCACGGGGCCTTCCCGGCCGGCGATCGATGGCGCCCCTGGCGGCGGACGGTGCGGGGCCTGGCGAAGGCCAGCTCCGCCCACCTGATGGGCCCCTACCCTCCCGCCGAGATCGAGGCACGGATGGGGGGGGTGGAGCTGGTCTGCCTACCGAGCCGCTGGGAGGAGAATGCGCCGCTGGTACTGCAAGAGGCCCGCGCCGTCGGCAGGCCGGTGCTGGCGTCGAATATGGGCGGGATTCCGGAGTTCGTAAGGAACCCGCACGAGGGGCTCTGTCTACCGCCGGAAAACCCGCGCGTGTGGGCCGAATCCCTGGCTCAGACCGATCACTGGCGAAAAATTGCCAAAAAAGTGGTTGCGGGGTCAAACCCAATCACGACGGACAGCCCCGTCTGGGAAAGCAGCATTCTTCGATGGTGCCAACGTTGACAGGTTTCGAGGCTACACCTTACGATTTTTAGGTCTGGGGCTAGATGAACAGGTTCAAATTGCGCTCGGCTCGCCGGGGGCTTCACATCGTCGGAAAAGGAGTACCTGATGGCAAACGATAGACCTCAAGGAACGGCTGTGTTCCCAGCGGGCCTTGTCCTCCAGCTGGACGCAAAAGGCGTCGTGCTAGGAAATCAAGGAGACGTTGTGATCGAGGGCGACCTGGCCGCTAGCCTGGGCGCCATCAAGCAGGTCTTCTCCGAGAGCGGCTCCCTGGAGATCTCGGCAGCGTCCTTCGAGGCTGAATCCATCGAGGCCCCACAAGGCGAGGTCCGGATGCGTGGCAACGTCAAGGCCAACGCCGTCAAGGCCAAGACCATTCGCCACACCGACGGAAAGATGCAGGCCAAGGTCATCATCGGCGAGACGGAGATCGAGCTCACCGGCAAGACGGTCAAGGCCGAGGTCGTGGTGGCGCCCAAGGTCAGCTTCGGCGCCGACACCAAGGGCCGGGCCACGGCCGTGGAATGCGAGAACGCCCTGGGTTCGTCCAAGGTGCGCGGGCGCTTGAGCCTCATCGATTATGTCGAGATCGTCTCGGGTGCCGAGGATGTGCTGGCCGACAACGACATTCCCATCCCGGTCGCGGACGACGATGAGGAGGACGACGACGACGAGCCTCCGGTTGAGCCGGAGGCCCAAGAAGATCTTGTGGAAGAACCGCCAGGCGAAGATGCCGAGGCGGAGATCGAGGTGGAAGACTCCGAGGCTGCGGAAATCGATGTCGAAGACACCGATGGGCCAGCGGAAGAGGAAGAGGAACTCCACCTCGCCGCCGATGAGGGCGAGGACGCCGGAGAAGGCAGCGGCCTGAGCCCCGAGGTTGAAGCAGAACTGACCGAGCAGCTCACCACGGCGCTCACGAGCATCGCCGAGTCCTATACCCAGGACGAGGTGCCGCCCCCCGTGGTCTTCCTGCAGAGCCTGGTGGACGAGCGGCGGTTCGACTACATCAAGATGCAGATCAACAGCATCTGGTCGGACCTGCTCAAGTACCACCAAAAAAAGGGTCTCTACATCTCCAATACCGTGACGCATCAGTTCCAGCAGATCCAGTTGGCGATGCGTCAGATCCCCGACGCCTGAGTAGCCTCATTCCCCCTCTCCAGGACCCCTCTCAGCTCCGCCCTTGATTCGCTCCGATACGTTGGGCTAAGATGCGCTCAAGTTGGTAATTGTCAAAAGAATATCAAGTACATAGGTCTCCTGGGTCCAAAGTGACAAACGCGATACCAGGGGCACCAAAGGCGGGAGGTTCAACCTTGTCTCCCCGGACTGTGATCGTCTACACCTCGACCCTGCTGGCCGGCATCGGCCTGGGCCTCGGCATCTCTGGCGTCGGCTGCAATAGCTACGACCTTTTGGTGCACGACCATTTTGCCCAGGCGTCGTTCTCCAACCGGGTCGATATTCTCTGGCTCATCGATAGCTCGAACTCGATGGCCCAGGACCAAGAAAACCTTCAGCTCAGCTTCTCCTCGTTCATCAACGAGCTGGCGGCACCCACCGTCAACGAAGAACAGGAGGAGCTGGTCCTGGAGTCGCTCACCGACGCCATCGGCGTCTACGAGCAATTCCTGGCCAATCGGACCCAGTTCCTCAACTACCAGATGGGGGTGACCACCACCCAAGCGCTCCCATGCGAAAACGTCGTGCCCGACGCTCCCGATGGTTGCGAGGATTCCAAAGGCACCATGGGCCGGCTGCGGGGCATGGGGAACACGGGTTCGGACATCAGCCACCCCCCCACGTTCCTGGTGCCGGATACCGAGGAACTGGTCCTGGATTTCCAGAACATGGTGGACGTGGGCATCGAGGGCGCAACCCAGGAGTTCGGCCTCTACGTGACCGCCGAGGTCATCTGCGGCAGCCTGGACATGCCCTTCAACAGCGATTTCCCTGGCCACAACGGCGAAGAAACCGAGACGATCTACCAGTGCACGCTCGACAACTGGGACGAGGATCATCCCTGGGCCGACTTCTGCGCCTGCCTGCCGGGCCAGCAGCTGTACGACTACAACATCAACGCCGACGGCACCCGGTTCCTGCGGGACAACTCCACGCTGGTGGTCATCATCGTCAGCGATGAGGGGGACTACACACCCAACCTGGGCGCCAACTCATGGCCGTGGGACATCAGCGATTGCGAGATCGAAGAGCCCTGGCCCGGCGACGTGCAGGAAATGTGCGATGGCAATCCAGAGGCCTTGTGTGGCACGTACTGCAAGATCGACAAGTTCATCGATTTCTTCGAAACCGTCGATCGCCGCGTGGTCTTCGCCATCATCGGCCCCGGAGCCGAACTCATCATCGATCAGCAGGGCAACACGACCATGGAGGTCAACTGCAACGACCAGAACTCCTCTACGGAGATGCTGGAGTTCTACCTGTGGGCTGCCGAGCTGACCAACGGGCTCTACGCCCCCATCAACGTCCGCGACGACGCCGGCCAGTGCGTCGATGCCAACTTCGACGACACCCTGGGTGACCTGGGCCGCCTGGTGAGCAACCTGGCCAGCGGCTGGCACCTCTCCAGTGTGCCTTCCATGGAGACCCTGCTGGTGTTCGTCGAGGGCGACGAGATCCCGACGGCCGAGTGCCTGGAGAACGATGAGGACTGCGTACCCAGTGCGTACCATCCGTCCTGTACGGACGAACCATCACCCGGTTTGAACGGCTGGTCCTACGACGAGTCCAGCCAGAGCATCAAGTTCCACGGTGACTGCATCCCGGACTACAACCAGGTCGTGGACATCTATTACCTGCCCGAGGCCGGAGGTGGGCGACCGCTGCCCTTCTGAGGGCGGGTAGTTGACCGAAAGAAAAACGGATCCTGAACCACGAGATGAGAGATCAGGTCATGCGTAAGTCGATCCTGCTGCTGTGTTTGACCCTAATTGCTTCGTTCCTTGCCGCCGCGCCAGCCGAGGCCGCCAAGCGGAAAACGGCCAAGAAAAAAGGCGTCGAGGAGGTCGTTAAACCTGAAGAAGTCGGCGTCCTCAAGAACGAGGACGTCCAGGTCGTCCAGCGAATCCTCTACCCCCACAAGGGTCGGACGGAGCTGGGCTTCCACCTGGGCGGCCACTTCTTCGACCCGTACGTGGTGGGTGTCATCGGCGGCTTCGACATGACCCACTTCTTCAAGGAGACGGGCGGCCTGCACATCCAGATCTGCGGTGGCTATGGGGGCAGCAACCAGCACCACCAGGATCTGACCTCCAACATCTTCTCGGATGTGGGCTACACGCTGGGTAACGACGCCCGCCGGCTGCTGGCCGGCGTCACCGTGGCAGCCGAGCTGATACCCGCGTATGCCAAGTACAATTTCTTTGGCAAACGCGTGTTCCACAACGACCTGTACATCCTGCTGGGCGGTACGGTCTACCTGGGGCAGGGCATCCTCACCAACAGTCGCGATGCCAGCCAGCTGCGCATCGTACCGGGGCCGATGTTCGGAGTCGGCTTCCGGGTGTTCACCGGTCCAAAGGTCAACATCTCCATCGATATCCGGAACAACATCTCCTTCGAAGGCCGCGCTTTCAGCAAGACGCTGGGGGTACGCAACAACGTCATCTTTGGCGTGCGCATCGGTGGCTTCGTGGGGCAGGCACAAGAAGCGGCCATCGATTGAGGGGGGTGGAGCGATGAGAGCACACCTCGTGTACTTGCTGGCCGCTCTGGTCCTCCTGGCGTTCACGGCTCCGGCCGCGGCGCAATACGAGGAGGAGGACCTGGAGGTGATGGTGGAGGAGGAGTACATCCCTCCCACACCGGAAAAACTCCTGCGCGGCATCAAATCCTACAAGGACAAGGAATACGGCCTGGCCGCCCTGGACCTGTGGGAGGTCGTCACGGACGACTACTACACCTACTACCACGCGGACGCCAGCTACTACCTGGCGCGCTGCCTGGACATGATGGGTTACCCCTACGCAGCGCTGGACGAGTACCAGCGATTCCTGCGCCTGGGGGGTGACAGCGACAACTTCGCCAAGGGCTTCGAGCACGCGGTGATGCTGGCCAACGACCTCAACGCCGGCTGGCTGCTGGCCGACGGTCTGTCCTACCACTCCAGCGACGTGTTCGGGCGTCAGGGTGGGCCCAAGGCCCTCTACTGGGTGGGCAAGACCCTCTTCGAGGCGGATCGCCTCTCCGAGTCACGCGCCTACCTGCAGGCCGTGCCCCAGTCCAGCGAGTACTACCCCCGGGCCAAGCTGATGGAGGGCGTGGTGCTGACCCGTCAGTACAAGCCCCAGGAAGCCGTCGCCCCGTTCACCATCGCCTACGATCTGACGAAGAAGGACCCGGAGCAGCAAAAGGTCGCGGAGCTGGCCAACCTCAACCTGGCCCGTACCTACTACGCGATGAAGAACTACGAGCGCTCCATCGAGCACTACAACATGGTGCCGCGTTCGTCACTGGACTGGCACCAGGCCCGCTTCGAGGCAGCCTGGTCCTACTACATGATGGGCCGCCTCAACGAGACCCTGGCCGAGCTCCAGTCCGTCACCGCCCCCTTCTTCGACAACTGGTACATCCCCGAGCAGCGACTGCTGCGGATCCTCGTGTACTACAACATGTGCAAGTACGACGACGGCGCGCAGATGCTCGAGGATTTCACCGTGCGCCACATGCCGGTCTCCGAGCGCCTCCAGGCAGCCATCAGCCAGGCCTCCGGCGATCCGGAGCGACTGTTCATGACGATGACCACCTACGTGGAAACCGGCGAACGCACCGGCATCCCGCTCCCCGAGGAGATCATCCACCTCTGGGCTCGGGACGAGAGCCTGCGCTCCGCCGGATCGTTCGTCACAGAGGTGCGCAACGAGCTGGACCGCCTGCAGCGTGACGCCACCGGCTTCGGCTCCGCGTCCGCCGGCTACGATATCCGCCAGCGCCTCGAAGACCGCATCTACGACATCCGCGGGTACCACACGGACCGTGTGATGAGCCGCCTGAAGATCATGGACCAGCAGCTGGTGCGCTACATCGGTGAGGCCGAGATCTACAAGCTGGAGATGATCTCCAGCCGGCGCCGCCTGCTGGAGGCCGCCGCCGGTGGCCGCGTGCAGGACATGATCCGTATGCGGCAGCGCGGCTTCCGCGTGCCCCCGGGTTACGTGGAATGGCCCTTCGAGGGTGAGTACTGGCTCGACGAGCTGGGCTGGTACCAGGTAGACACCCTGGACGAGTGCAAGGAAATCCTCAGCGGCGGCAAGTAGCCGCGCCCCCCTCTCCGCCTTACCCCTCCTTCGGCAACAGCTTCAACTCGACGCTCTGATCCGTGACCAGGCGCTCCTGGGCCGTCGCCTGCAGATCCGCGGATGTCAGCGCCATGATCCGCTCCGGGTATCCCTCCATGTAGTCGCAGCCCAGGCCGTAGAGCTCGTCGAACAGGATACGGCTCGCCACGGAGCCCCCTCGCTGCAGACCGATCTCGTAGGTACCGATCAGATAACGGGCCGCCCTCTCCAGCTCCTCCTCGGGGACCGGCTCGTCGAGGAGCCGCTGCAGGTGGCCATAGATGCCGTCTTGTGCCTGCTTCAGCCGGGCAGGGTCCGTCCCGATATACGCGGCGAAGAAGCCGGGGTCGACGGCCTCCTGGCTCCACGCCGTGACCGAATAGGCGAGCCCCTGGCGATCGCGGAGATCGAGGAACAGGCGGCCGGATTGACCGGCCAGGATCGCCGACAACATCTCCAGCTGGTGGCGGTCGGGATCCCGGACTCGCGCCCCTTTGAAGCCCACGAACAGGTGCGCTTGCTCCTTGTCTACCTGGAGCGATTTCCGCCGGCGCCCCGACGGTTGCCAGCCCTCGGGGATGGCCGGTTCACTCCGGTCCCCAGCGGGCAACTCGCCGAGGATTCCCGCCAGGCGTTGCTGCATCTCGGCGCCGTCGAAATCCCCCACCACGGCCATCACGGCGTTGCCGGCCATCGTGCTGCGCCGCAACGCGGAACGGATCATGCCCCGGGTGATGCGGCCGGCGGAGGCGGCGGTCCCCATCAGCGGCAAGCGCAGCGGATGCTTGCCGTAGAGCATGCGGTGGAAGTGCAGGAATCCCAGGCTGACCGGGTTGTCGGGGATGTTGCGGATGCCCTCGAGGACCAGGGCCCTCATCCGCTCGACCTCGTGGTCGGGGAAGGTGGCGTCCAGCAGCACCTCGCGGAAGATATCCAGGCCCGAGTCGATGCCGCTAGCCAGGAAGGTGCTGCTCAGACCGATACTGTTGCGCCCGGAGAACGCCCCCAGCCGACCGGCGATCTCCTCCATGCCCTGGGCGATCTGCAGGGCAGAGCGCTTGGATGTACCCCGCTGCCAGACCCGAGAAAGCAGGTTGTGGACGCCGTTGTTGCGGGCGGTCTCGTAGCGTAGACCACCGGTGAAACCCAGCCTCAGAGAGACCAGACCGCTGCCGGGGTTCTCCCGGATCAGCAGCGTCGCCCCGTTGGGCAGGACCACCCTCTCCGTGGCCGGCCTGGACGGCCGCTCGACCGCCGAGACCGGGGCCGGGCGGTACCCCTTGCGGAGCCGCGATTCCACCTCGCGGATATCCAGGCCGAACTCCCGGGGAGTCATCACGCACATGGAGGCCCGGTCCAGATCGAAGACCGATCCCGCGACCCGTTTGAGGTCGTCGGTGGTGGCCTTCGAGATTGCCGCATAGAAGGTCTCCTCGGCCGTCGTGTCCCCGAACAGGGAATCGAAGTACCCCAGCTTGCGAGCCACCCCTTCCACGGTCTCGCGCTCGTAGATCCGATCGCTGAGGATGTTGACCACGGCCCGGCGCAACTCGTCGGTGGTGACGCCATCCCGGGCAAACCGCCCCAGCTCCTCTCCCAGCGCTTCGATGGCGTCCAGGGTGTCATCGGGCGGGCAGCTGAGCCCGATGATGAACACGCCCGGATCGCGGGGTGTGTAGGAGAAGGCCTGCACCTGGTTGGCCAGGCGGCGACGGAGCCGGATCTCCTGGTTCAACCGGCTGCTCTCCCCCTGCCCCAAGATGACGGAGAGCAGGTCCGACACCGGGATGTCCGGATGGAACACGCTGGGCAACGGGAAGGCCATCTCCATCCGCACTTCTTGGACCGACTCCTGCAAATGCCGGATGTGGAACCCGTCGTGCTCCGGCTCCAACGGACGATCGTGGACGGGTGCGTCGCCGCCGGGAAGGCCGCTCAGGCTCTCTTCGATGGCGGCCAGTGCGTCCTCCTCGGCAAAATCGCCGGTCACCACCAGCGTCACGTTGGACGGGCGATACCACCGTTGATGGAAATCCCGCAGCAGCTCGGGCGAGAACGCCTTGACGCTATCCTCCGTGCCGATCACGGGCCGCCCGTAGGGATGGACGCGGAAGGTGTCGGCGAACAACGCCTTGCCCAGCTTCTGAGAGGGGTCGTCCTCACCCCGCCGGATCTCCTCCAGCACGACCAGCTTCTCCTGGGAGAATTCATCCGCGTCGAGGGCGGGCAGGAAGATGGCATCTTTCACCACTCCCAGGCCCCGGGCGAAGTTGCGCGCCGGCACCACCAGGTGCAACACCGTCTGGTCAAAAGAGGTGTAGGCGTTGATCTCGCCCCCGCAGCTCTCCACCCCCAGGGCGATGGAGCCGACGCCGCTCTCGACCGTTCCTTTGAACAGCATGTGCTCGAGCATGTGGCTGAGCCCGGCCTCCGCGCCCACTTCGTCGCCACTGCCCACCTGCACCCAGGCCTGGAAGGAGACCACAGGTGAGCGACGGATCTCTTCCACAATGACCTTCATTCCATTGGATAACGTGGTGATCAACGGGGCTCCTCGGGCGGCAACGTCGGCGGACTACCGCAGCTTCTCGATCTGCTGGATCTGCTGATCGATATCGTGAACGCTTTCCAGATCTTCCAGTTCCTCGGCGATGGTGCGGGCCATTTCCAGCATGTCCAGCGCCTTTTCCATGTCGTGCATCCCCAGATAGGGAATGGCCATGTTGTACCTGGACTGCCCCTCGTGCAACCGGTCCCCGATTTCTGCCCAGATCCCGAGGGCCTCTTCCAGCGCCTCCAGCGATTCGTCGAAGCGCCCAACACGCCCACGCGCGACGCCCACGGAATCCAGAGCTCTGGCCCGCAAGCGTCGCTCCTCCTCGTGGCCCTCGACCAGGAGCAATACCCGCTGAAAAACGCGTTCCACGTCCTCGTTGGATTCGTTCTCGCCGTGCAGCTGGATCACCTCCATCAGCGTGTCGAATTGAGCGTCTGCTGCTCCGGCTTCGGCGTAGCGGCTCGCCGCAGTCTGCATCGTGGCCGCGGCTTCCCGCCCGCGGCCCAGGGCCTCGTAGGCGGCGGCCAGGTTGTACGTGGTGGTGGCTTCCTCGAGGGTGGCCTCGGTCTGGCCGCGGATCTCCAGCGCCCTGCGCAGCGGCGCGATAGCGGCCACGGGGCGGTTGGCCTCGATCATGGCCACGCCGAGGTTGTTCTCGCACGCTGCGGTGCTGAACGGCTCGTCGATCAGCTCGAACAGGTCCCGCCCTTCGCTGTACGACGCGATGGCGGCCTGCCCCTTGCCCTGACGCTGGAATGCCCAGCCCAGGCTGTAGCGAAGGTCGGCGGTGAGGGCCAGCTGGGCCTCCAGAGCGTCTCGATCAGGGCGTGCGATCAGCTCTTCCGGGCTCGGTGGTTCCCCATGGTCCAGGCCAGCAGCTGCCCCCAGCAGTACGTCTTCTGCGCCCGCGAAGTCCTCGAGCTCGTCGTACAGCCCCGCCAGCGTGAGGGCCATATCCAGGCGGCCGGGCCACTGTTCGGCGGCCAACTCCGCCAGCCAGAGGGACCGCTCCTCCATCCCGCTGCGCCCGGCCATACGGGCCAGGACCGGCAGCTGGGAGGGCCCTTGAGGGGTCATCGCTTGCACCCGCTTGAGAAAACGTCGTCCCTCGGGCTCCTGGCCCAGGTGTAGCGTCAGCACCCCGTCCAGTTCGACGAGGGCCGTGTCCAGCGGGCAGCCGCGACCGTGCTGACGGACCAGCTCGCGGGTCGCCTCTCCCGGCTCCACGACCGTCGCCACGCGCAGACGCTCCAGCGTCTCTACGCCGCAGGTGATCCAGCTGGTGGGATGGCCGTCCGGCCGGTTCTCCCCCAGCCCCATCTCGGCGTGCAGGACGAGCCGGAGTTCGACGGGCAGGGCCGCCGGCAGGCAGGGGCCGACGGTCCAGGCGTGCAGCGTTTCACCCCGGGCCGACGAGACCAGCGCGGCCTCCAGGATCACGTGCCCGTCGGCGGCATCGGCCGGCAGGCTCTCGTCGGCGGGCCGGCTCAACACCAGCAGGAACGGGATCCGTCGTTCGTCCGCCCAGGTTTCCCAGTCCTGGGCTTCCTCGACGCCATACTCCGCGGGCACGGTGATGCGCCAGGGAAGGACGGACAGATGCCGCGCGATCTCGTCCATCTCCGGGGGCGCCGTGGCCCCCGGGACGACAAGCACCCGCTGCCCGGCGATATGGAGTGGTTCGAGGGCCGGTGGGCGGGTGACAGCGTCCGTGGGTGGACGGATTTTTGGGCAGCCCACCTGCAGGACGACCACCGTCACCAACAGGGCCACGACGGTAGGTCGGCCGGAAATTCCACGGTTTAGATCAAAAAGGTCTGACAGTAGTTTCCACGATAACGACACGGGATCCTTGATGTTTTCCTGTTTCTAGCCAGCAGGGGAGCGCCTTGACACTACCCCCCACTCTGCTAGGCTTTTTTGTTAGCCCCAGTTCGAATCACGGGGCAACGGGAGCCGCTTTCACCCTATTCAAACGGCCACGAAGTTGACCAGTAACCAGGATAAAAAAAAGAGTAGCGGCGGCTCTCCCGGAGTGGTCGATCTCTCCACCGAAGACATCACGTCCATGGACGACTCGTCCGTCAAGGACATGATGCTCGAGGCACTCGCAGCCGCGGTGACCCATAAACCGCCAGAGCAGCCGGGGAAAGAGGCGGCCGCGCCAGACACTCCGGTGGATGCTCCGGCTGGAACGCCGGCCTCGTCCGAGGTCCCACCTTGGGAACAGACGCCGGCCCGCAAGAAGTTCTCGCCCCTGGATTTCGAGACCACCTTGGGCGCCGGCAGCCTCGATGACGTCAAGGCCTCGGATTTCCCGGTCTTCGACAGCGATACGCCCGAGGATTTGTCCGAGGATTCGGAGTCGAGTTCCACCGACCTATCGCTCTCGGATGCTGGAGAATCCGTGGACATGCGTATCGAGGACAGCGAATCCAGTGAGTCCAGCGATCCGGACATCGGGCCCCAGGTCTTGCCGTCCAACGCCGGCATGATGCTGTCCGACGAAGACGGCGACCTCGCGTTCCCCGACCACCTGTACGGCGGATCCGAGGATGACAGCGCCACCTCCGGTGACCTCACCCCCGAACAACAGGAACTCGCCGACCTCCGGGAATTCGTCGTCACGATGCAGGAGCGCATCGACAAGCTGGCCCGGGCCGAACGCCGCGCCGACATGCAACGACGCCAGCTCTCCGACGAGAAGGAGACCCTGTCCGCCCAGCTGCACGCCTACAAGGACCGTCTGATCTCCAAGAACGACGAGTTCGAAGCCTATCGGCGACGGGCGGAACGGGAGCGGGAGGAGGTTGTCCGCCGGGAGACCGAACGGGTGGCCAGGTCGATTCTCCCCGTCGTGGATCACATGGAACTAGCGGTGGCCAGTGCCCAGTCCAATCCTTCCATCGAAGGGCTGATCCAGGGGTTCGACCTGATCCTCAGCCAGTTCCACAAGACCCTCGGCGGATTGACCATCACCCCCATCGAGGTAGAGAGCGGCACCCCCTTCGATCCCAAGCTGCACGAGGCCATGCTCCGGGAGGATGATCCGGACGTGCCGGTCAACACGATTACCCGGCCCCTCAGGACGGGATACATGCTCGGGGACCTGCTCCTGCGTGCAGCTCGCGTCGCGGTGTCCAAGGGCGGTGCGGAGCCCGTAGCTAGCGAAGAGGCCGAGGGCACCGTAGAACCCCAAGGCGACGACAAACCCGAAGAGCCCGAACAAGACATGGCGAACGAAGACGAGGGAATCGAAGACGGGGAGCCGTCTTCCGTGGATCTGGGCGACGTCACAGAACTCGAAATCAAACCGTTGGAAGATACGGACAGCGAAGAAGAGGACTCAGCCGAGATCGAACCTGAACCGGATGAGAGCGACTCTTCTGAACAAGGGGATAGGTGATGGCAAAGACCATCGGTATCGACCTGGGTACAACCAATTCTTGTGTGGCCATCCTGGAGGGAGATGACCCCATCGTCATCCCCAATTCGGAGGGCAGCCGGACCACACCGTCGGTCGTGGCGTTCACCGAGGAAGGGGATCGGCTGGTCGGTCAGATCGCCAAACGGCAGGCCGTCACCAATCCGGGCAACACGCTGTTCGCCATCAAGCGGCTGATCGGGCGCCGCTTCGAAGACGAAGAGGTCAGCCGGATGATGGAGACGGTCCCCTTCCAGATCGTGGAATCGGACAACGGCGATGCCTGGGTCCAGGTGGGGGACGATTCGTTCAGCCCGGCCCAGATCTCCGCCATGGTGCTCGAGAAGATGAAGACCACGGCCGAGGAATACCTGGGTGAGCCGGTCGACAAGGCCATCGTCACGGTCCCGGCGCACTTCAACGACAGCCAGCGGCAGGCCACCAAGGACGGCGGCATGATCGCCGGCCTCGAGGTCCTGAGGATCATCAACGAGCCCACCGCCGCGGCCCTGGCCTACGGCAACGAACCGGGGACCACGGAGACCGTGGCCGTGTTCGACCTGGGCGGCGGCACCTTCGATATCTCGATCCTGCAGCTCAGCGACGGCGTCTACGAGGTCAAATCCACCAACGGAGACACCTTCCTCGGCGGTGAAGATTTCGACCTGCGCATCATGGATTATTGCCTGCAGTCGTTCCAGGAGGAGACCGGCACGGATCTGCACGCCGACACCATGGCCCTGCAGCGCCTCAAGGAGGCCGCCGAAAAGGCCAAGCACGAGTTGTCCAGCGTGGAAGAGACCGAGATCAACCTCCCGTTCATCACGGTGGACGAGTCCGGCCCCAAGCACCTGCAGCTGGCGTTGACCAGGGCCGCCATCGAGGAGCTGTTCAGCGATCTCATCGAACGCCTGGCCGGCCCCTGCGAACAGGCACTCAACGACGCGGAGCTCGATCCTTCCGGCATCGACCAGATCCTCCTCGTCGGCGGTATGACGCGCATGCCGCGAGTTCGGGAGAGGGTCCATGAGATCTTCGGAAAGGGCAGCGACACCGAGGTCAACCCCGACGAGGTGGTGGCGGTGGGAGCGGCCATCCAGGCCGGTGTACTCTCCGGCGAAACCAAGGACGTGCTCCTGCTGGACGTCACCCCGCTCTCCCTCGGGATCGAGACGGCCGGCGGCACGTTCACGCCGTTGATCGACCGCAACACCACGGTCCCGTGCAAGAAGAGCGAGATCTTCACGACGGCCCAGGACAACCAGCCCTTCGTCCGGGTCCACGTCCTGCAGGGCGAGCGTGAGATGTCCAAGGACAACAAGAGCCTGGCCGTCTTCGAGCTCACGGGGATCCCGCCGTCTCCTCGGGGGATCCCCAAGATCGAGGTGGTGTTCGATATCGACGCCAACGGCATCGTGCACGTCACGGCGACGGATCTGGGCACCAATCGCAGGCAGGAGGTCCAGGTCGACGGCGCCTCCGGGCTCAGTGAACGCGAGATCCAGACCATGGTCAGGGACGCAGAAACGTACCGCGAGGAGGACCGGCTGCGGCGCGAACTGGCGGACGAGAAGACCACACTGGAGGGCCTGCTCTACACCACCGAACGGTCCGTCGAGCAGTACGGCGATCAGCTAGATTTCGAAGATCTGATGGCCATCCGGGAGGGCATCACGCGGGCTCAGGCCGCCGTGGAAACCAACAACCTGCGGGAGATCAGGCAAGCGAGCCAGGAACTCAGCGAGTCGGCCCGTAAGCTCGCCGAGATCCTGTATCAGGAGGCCCAGGCCGCGGCCGAAGCCGGGATCAACGACGCCGACCTCCTCAGCGCCGACATCGACGACCTCGACGAATCCTTTGATGACGAGGATCTGAACGACCTGGAAGAGGACTCCCTGGAATAACGCCCCTGGCGACGACTCCATTTCGAATGTTTTGGGGTCTCGGGCGTACTCAATTAACGTGACTGATCCATACCGCACACTGGGCGTCGACCGCGGCGCAACTCCAGACGAGATCAAGCACGCCTTCCGGCGATTGGCGCTGCGCCACCACCCGGATCGCAACCCCGGGGATCGGGAAGCCGAGTCGCAGTTCAAAGAGGTGACCGCCGCCTACGAGCTGCTCTCCGACCCGCTCAAACGCATGCAGTACGATCGCCTGGGCCAGGTCTACACCGGTTCCGGGAAGCCGGGATTCTCCGGGGACGTTCCCGACATCCGCGAGCTGTTCGATCACCTGATGCAGGAGGCCTTTGGCAGCAATCCGTTCCGCGGCCGCAAGGATGGGCCCCGCCCGGGCGAAAACCTCCGCACGTCGCTCCGGCTGCCCCTCGAAGAGGTGGCCACGGGAACCGAGCGAGAGGTCAGCTTCGAACGCCAGGTGGCCTGCAAGGCCTGTGGTGGGACCGGCCGCAAGGTCCGCCGTGAGCGTACGCTGTGCCCGGACTGCGGGGGGAGCGGTGAGTCCCGCAAGCGGTCCCTGCTGAGGGGCACCGGCAAGTGCCGGACCTGCCGGGGGGAAGGGTACGTCCGCACCGAGCCCTGTGACGACTGTGGCGGTAACGGCCGCAAGGCCAGCCAGGCGGCCCTCACCATCAAGGTCCCAGCGGGAGTCAACTCGGGGCAACGGCTCAAGGTCCGCAAGAAAGGCAACGTGGGCCAGCGGAGCGGTTCGGTGGGCGATCTGTTCGTGGTGGTGGACGTGGAGGAACACCCCTACTTCCAGCGGGACGGGCGCCACATCTACTGCCGCTTTCCGGTCAGCTTCGCCCAGCTGGCCCTGGGCTCGGAGCTGGAGGTCCCCACCTTGGGTGGCCCGGCCGTGATCCAGGTGCCGCCGGGGACCCAGCCGGACCAGGTCATGACGATGAAAAGCCGCGGCCTGCCCGGTTCGCGCGGCGGTCGCCCGGGGGACCAGCGCGTCCGCCTGGTCCTCGAAGTGCCGACGGACCTCACCGCCAGCCAGCGCTCCGCCATCGCCGCGGCCGCGGACGCCACCGTGCCGTCGCCCACCAGATTACGGCGGCAGATGCTCGACGCGCTGGAGAAGATCGTAGAGGATTAGGCTCACGTTAGCCGCGGACTGTTGAGGTGACGGGATCATGCAACAACGGATAAGAGCCTGGCTCCCGGGGGTACTCGGGGCGCTGTGTCTACTCGTGGCGGTCCAGGCGCGGGCCGAAAAGGAAGACCGCGCTTTCATCGCCGCCGAGACGGCCTACCGGGATGGGAACTTCCGCAAGGCGCTCAGCAAGCTCGAGGACTTCGTGGACCAGTTCCCCGACTCTTCCTATTGCGAGCAGGCGAGGTATTACGCCGCGGAGTCCGCCCTCGCGTTGGAAAAATTCTCCATCGCCCGCAAGCACTACGATGCGCTCCTTCGCGACTATCCCGAGACGAACTACGGGCAACGGGCCCGCTTTGGCCGCGCCCTCTGCCTTGCCGACGAAGGCCGCGCCGCCGACGCCATCGTGGCCCTGTACGAGATCGGCCAGGAGCTGCCGGACAAACGAGATCGCCAGCAATGCTTCCGCAAGGCCATCGAGGTCCAGATGGACCGCAAGCGGTACCTGGGTGCCCTCGAAGCGCTGGGCATGATGCTCGACGACGGCGGTGAATGGCGCACGTCCGACGAGCAGGCGCTGGAGGAGATCTCCTCGGCGCTCTCCGAGGAGGAATTGCTCTCCTGGGAGAAGGAGGTCCGGGGAACGGGCGGCGGCGGACTGGCGCTGTTCCTGGTCCTGCGCGCCCGGGGCATGACCGAGGCCACCGAGGTCGTGGACACCGAGGTCTTCCTGTTCGCAGACGAGTACCCCGACCACGAATTCGCCAGCCGCATCGAGGCACTGAGCGGCGATACGCTGAGCTACCCCACCGAGGCCGACAAGATCGGCATCATCCTCCCGCTCAGCGGCAACTACCGCCGCCCGGGCTCCGACGTGATGGACGGCATCAACCTGGCGCTGGAGGCGTACCAGGGCGAGAACACCCCTACCCTCGTGTTCAAGGACTCGGAGGGAGATCCGGAGAAGGCCGTACAGGCCCTCGTAGACCTGGTGGAGGAGGACCACGTCATCGCCGTGGTCGGCCCCCTGCTCAGCGCCAACGCCATACCGACGGCCGAGAAGGCCCAGGAGATGCGCGTCCCCATCGTGGTGCTCAGCCAGCAGGACGGCGTGCCCCAGACCGGGCGTTACGTGTTCCGCAACTTCCTCACCCGCGACGCCCAGGTCGACGCCATCGTGGACTACGCCATCGGGCACCGTGGACTGCGCAAGTTCGCCATTTTCTACCCGGCCACCGAGAACGGGGCGGCGATGGCGGAACGATTCTGGTCGCGAGTCGAGGACTCGGACTGTGCGGTGACTGCCATCGAGCCGTACGACGCGGACGAGACCGATTTCCGCAAGCCGCTGCGCAAGCTGTATTCGCTAAGATATCTGGAGAAGGGCCTCGGGGCGGCGGACCTGGAGCTGCCCTACATGACCGATCGAACCAAGCCCCAGCTTCCGGGCGGGGAGCCGAACCTGCTCACGCCGGGTGAAGACTTCGAGGCCGTCTTCGTTCCAGACGGTTACAAGGGTGTGAGCATGATCGCGCCGGCGATGGTCTACGAGGACATCAACCTGGCCGACACCTACGAGTCCAAAATGCCCGTCACCCTGCTGGGCGGGGCCGGTCTCAACCACGAGGAATACGTCAAGCGTGGCGGCCGCTATGTACGGGATTCGCTGTTCGTCGACGCCTTCTTCCTCAACAGCACCGAGCCGGAGATGGTCGATTTCGTCCAGCGGTTCCGCAACACCTACCAGCGGGATCCAGGCCTCCTGGAAGCTCTGGGCTACGACACGATCCTGTTCCTCACCGCCGCTTTGAACGAGGACACCCCCAGCCGCGCAGCGTTGCGACGCGCGCTGACCGAATACGAGCCCAGCGGGTCCGTGACCGGGTCCGCAGGCTTCGACGCCGACGGGGAGATGCGCCGCGACTTCCTGCTGTTATCGGTCCTGGACGAAGCCATCGTCCAGCTGTACCCCACGCCCCTCCCCGCGGAGATGCTCGGCCAGGGCACTCCCGAGGGCCCGGTCGGGGAATCGCCCGAGGATTCGCCCGAGCAAACACCTCCGGTGGAGCCCCCGAGCGAGGCCGACGAGCCCGACGAGCCCGACGAGCCCGTCGAGGCCGCCGAGGCCGGGGGCGACGAGGCCACGGAGGAGACACAGTGAAGGCACTGGTCCTCAGAGCCAGCTGGGACCCCCGCGAAGGCTACCAGGTCACCGAGCACGAACGACGGACGCGCAAGGCCCGCGTTGCGAGCAAGGTCTGGCGGCACCCAGAGGTCTGCTTCGAGGAGATCCCCGACCCGGTCCCGGCGGACGACGAGGTGGTGATCCGGATCCGCGCCTGCGGCGTTTGCGGCTCAGACACCCACTGTGTCGAGACGGACGACGAGGGCTACATCCTGTTCAGCGGGCCCACTCGTCTTCCGGAGATCCTCGGCCACGAGTATGCCGGCGAGATCGCAGCGGTGGGGCGCGGGGTGACCAGGTTCAAGGTCGGCGACGCGGTGGCGGCGGAGGGCATGCTGTGGTGTGGCCTGTGCCCCCCCTGCCGTGGCGGCCATCCCAACCAGTGCCAGCACCTGGAGATGGTGGGATTCTCGGCACCGGGCGCCTACGCCCCGTACATCGCCACCCGGGAACGATACCTCTGGTCCCTGGAGCCCCTGCGGGACCAGATGGACGAAGAGGAGCTGTATGAAGTGGGAGCCCTGCTGGAGCCTGCCGGCTGCTCCTACAACGGGCTCTACGTGGCTGGGGGGGGATTCCTGCCCGGCGCATCTTGCGTGATCCACGGCGCGGGCCCCATCGGGCTGGCGGCCATCGGAGTCGCCCGGGCCGGCGGCGCCGCCCGGATCTGGATCGTCGACCCGGTACCGGAGCGTATCGCCCTGGCCCGCGCGATGGGCGCCGACGAGGGGTTCGTCAGCGGCGAGCTGATCGCCGCCGGTTCCAGCGTGCACGAGGCCGTCCTGGAGCGCACCGCCGGGGCCGGCGCGGATATCCACATCGAAGCAGCGGGAGCGGCGCAGGCCACCTTCCCCGAGATCGAGCGTTGCCTGGCCCCCAACGGCAAAATCGTCTACCTGGGCCGGACGGGCGAGCACGCCCGGATCCACGCCGACGTCCTGGTCACCGGCGCCAACGCCCTCGTGGGTTCCCGCGGGCATGCGGGGTGCGGCATCTACCCCTCGTTGATCCAGCTGGCCGCGGCGGGCCGCCTCCCCTTGAGGCCGATGATCACGGATCGCTTCGGGCTGGCTGATGTCGTCGAGGCGCTGGAACAGTCCAGCAGCCGCGCGGACGGCAAGATCATGATCCAGTATTGAAGAATCGCCGATTCACGGTGTGGAGTGGAAGATCACGCAGCAGCAACGGCGGCAACGACCATTTGGCGGGCTTTTACGGACATTGCAGCGGCCACCTTTCGACGACAAATCAAGCTGGTACGAAGGGCGATGGATGGTATCGGCCCCACGCGAGAGGTGTCAGCGCGGTCCAGACCCGCCTCAAGTGGCCGGATCTTCTACTCTCTTTAGACCCCAGTAGATTGACTGGAACGGGGGGCTCGGTTAACCTTTTTCGAGCTGATTCTGGGAATCAGTGTGCCCTTTTCTTTGCGGAGTAGGACCGACGAGGACCAAGGAGCAGTAGTAACTATGGGCAAGGCTATCGGCATCGATCTCGGGACGACCAACTCCTGTGCGGCCGTCATCGAGAACAACCAGCCGAAAATCATCATGTACAAGGGTGGGAATTACACGATCCCGTCCCTGTTCGCCATCGACGAGAGCGGCAAGGCGCTTGTCGGGCACGACGCCAAGAAGCAGGCGCAGATCAACCCGCAGAACACGGTATTCGGGGCCAAACGCCTTCTAGGCCGCAACTTCCACAGCAAGGCCGTCGAGAAGATCCGCCAAGTCTTCACTTACAACATGATCGAGGACGACGCAGGGGACGTCCTCATCAAGGTCAAGGACAAGGTCTTCAATCTCGAGCAGATCTCCGCGGAGATCCTACGCAAGATCAAGGAAGTCGCCGAGGAGTACCTCAAAGAAGACGTGACCAACGCGGTCATCACGGTCCCGGCCTATTTCA
Source organism: uncultured Rickettsiales bacterium (assembly GCA_964504165.1). GTDB lineage: Bacteria > Myxococcota_A > UBA796 > UBA9615 > CAYRNR01 > CAZDDH01. The sequence continues at coordinate 46,850 of CAZDDH010000028.1, forward strand.
ACGATCGGCAGCGGCAGGCCGTCCGCAAAGCCGGCCGCCTGGCCAACCTCAAGGTTCTCCGCATTCTCAACGAGCCCACCGCTGCGGCGCTGGCCTACGGGCTGGGGCGCAACCTGCGCCAGTCCCTCGCCGTCTACGACCTCGGTGGCGGTACGTTCGACATCTCCGTGATCGATATCCACGATAAGGTTTTCGAGGTGATCGCCACCGGTGGGGACACGTTCCTCGGCGGCGTGGACTTCGACGACCGGATCATGGGCTTCATCATGGAGGATTTCCAGGAGAAGCACGGCATCGACCTGTCCCTGGACCGGGTTGCCATCCAGCGCATCCGCGACGTGGCCGAGCGCTCCAAGATCAATCTGTCCTCCACGGTCAGCACCAAGGTCAGCATCCCGTTCATCGCCCGCGGCCCCAAGGGCATCCTCAACGTGGAGATGGCCCTCTCCCGCGACATGCTCGAAGAGATCGTCGGGGACCTGGTCATCCGGACCATCGACGTGTGCAAGCAGATCATGGGCGAAGCCAAGCGCACGCCCGATCAGATCGACGAGGTCCTGCTCGTCGGTGGCCAGAGCCGCATGCCGATGGTGCAGGATCAGGTCATCGAGTACTTCGGCCGCCCACCCTGCAAGGGCGTGCACCCGGACGAGGCCGTGGCCGTCGGCGCGGCCATCATGGCCTTCTCGCTGACCCATGCCAGCGCCCGCAAGGTGACCCTGCTGGACGTGCTACCGATGCCCATCGGTATCGCCAAGGTGGATGGCTCGTTCCTGGCCCTGTTCCAGAACAACAGCGAGATCCCGGCGTACAAATCACTGACGCTGACCAACAGCAAGAACAACCAGCGCTCGATCATGCTCAAGATCTACCAGGGCGAGAGCACGATCGCGAAGGAGAACGAGCTCCTCGGTACCTTCGTCTTCAGCCCCATCCGTCAGGCCAAGAAGGGCACGGTCAAGGTCGAGGTGATCTTCCACATCGACAGTGAAGGCATCCTCAGCTTGAACGCCAAGGACAAGCAGACCGGCGAAGCCGTACCGGCCAACGTCAAGCTCAAGGATGGTTCCCGCCGCAAGGCGGTACCGGTGTCCACCAAGGCCGCCGGTGGTCGCCTGGAAGGCCCGGATTCGGGCAAGGAACAGCAGAAGGAGGCCCCCGCGCAGTTCCCGTCCGCACAGGACACACAACGTGCACAGGAGCAGCAGGCCCAGCAGCAGGCACCTCCGACGCCGCCTCTGGGCGGCACTCCGCCGCAGCAGCTTGTTCCACCGACACCGCCTCCGCAGCAGCAGGTGCCGCCGACACCGCCACCGGTGCAGCAGGTGCCGCCGACACCGCCACCGGTGCAGCAGGTGCCGCCCACGCCGCCGCAGCAGCAGCAGGTGCCGCCCACGCCGCCGCCGCTGGGCGGCACTCCGCAGCAGCCGGTGACACCGCCCCCGGTGCAGGAAGCCCCGGCCACGCCGGACGCCAAGGCCCCCTTCGAGCGCAAGCCGATCACGGAAGAGGAACCTCCGGCCGCCCCGCCAGCCGTCAAGAAGGGTTTCTTCGGTCGGCTCATTGACTGGTTGCTCGGCCGCTAGTTCCCCCGTCCAATGCCCTCTCCCGCCTCCCCCTCTGCCGTCCGCGTCGTATTGGTGCGCACCCTCAGCGAGGGCAACGTCGGCGCCACGGCGCGGGCCATGCTCAACATGGGGCTCCGGGATCTGGTGCTGGTGGATCCCCGTATCGAGGACAAGGTCCCGGTCCGTTGGATGGCCCACGGCGCCGCCGAGGTCATCGACCGCTGCACCACCGTTTCTTCCCTGGAAGAAGCGGTCGCCGACTGTACGGTCGTGGTGGCCACGACGGCCCGGCGGCGGCGCTGGCGCTCCTGGCCATTGCTCGACCCCCCCGAGGCCGCCAAGCTCCTCGCCGGCTGCACGCCCGAGTCCCCCGGCTGCCTGGTTTTCGGACCGGAAGACAAGGGGCTCAGCAACGAGGATCTGGCCCGCTGTACCCACATCGCCCGGATCCCCACATCGGATGCCCACACCTCCCTCAACTTGGCGCAAGCCGTCCTGTTGATGTCCTACGAGCTGTTCCAGCAGACGACGCCCCCGGCGGAGAAGCGCAAGCAGCGCCAGCCGGCGGACGCCTCCCAGATCGACGGCGCCGTCCTGCAGCTGGCCGATCTCCTGGAGCGGGTGAACTACTTCCGCGGCCGCAGCCGGATGCTGGTGGAGACGACGGCGCGGCAGATGCTGTCCAAGACATCGCTCACGCGGGATGAGATCGGGTTGCTACGCGGCGGTCTACGCAAGCTCTCATGGGGTTTGGACAACCCGGATCGGGTCAATCCGGCGCGGGAAGAAGACTAGGCCTGGTCCTTGAGCACGTACGATAGGTCTTCGAGGCCAATATCCAGCTGGCTGGCGTACTCGAAAATCCGCTCGTCCCGGTAGAACTCTCCGAAGTAGATGCACTTGATGCCGGCATTGGCGATGAGCTGGAAGCAGTTCCAGCACGGTGACGCGGTCACATAGATGGAGCCGCCTTCGATGAGCACTCCGTTGCGGGCCGCCTGGACGATGGCGTTGGCCTCGGCGTGGACGGTGCGGACGCAATGCCCGTCCTCCATCATGTGTCCCACCTCGTCGCAATGAGCCAGGCCTCGAATCGATCCGTTGTACCCGGTCGACAGAATGGTCTTGTCCCGCACGATGACGGCGCCCACGTTCTTGCGATCGCAGGTGGAACGTGAGGCCACCTGGACCGCGATGGCCATGAAGTACTCGTCCCAGGATGCTCGGCCGTTCACCGCCCTACCTCCCGCGTTCCAGGATGTGCTTCCGGGTCATGTCGACGGGTAGGCATCCGCCGTTCAGCAGCATCTCGTGAAAATCGCGCTCGTCGAAGGCCCCGCCTTGTAGCTGGCGGAGCTCGTCACGGAAGCGCTCGATCTTGTGTTTCCCCAGCAGATAACACAGCTGATAGGTGGGGCTCGTCGTGTACCGGCGGACCTCTGCCTCGGCTGCGCCCCGCGGCATGCCCACCTCATCGACGAGCATCTCGACGGCCCCCTCCATGGGCATCCGCCCCGTGGACAGGTCCACGTCGATGAGGATACGGACCGCGCGCAGTAGCTGGTCGTCCACCAGCAGGAACCGGCTCTCCGCGGTGTCCTCGAAGCCGTGGTCCTTCATCATCTCTTCGCAGTAGTGCGCCCAGCCTTCCACCAGGTCCAGGCCGAACCGTGCCGCACCGTCCACGGGGAACCCCACGAACGGATTGTTGCGGTAGATGCTGGTGTTGCGATGGGCGTACGAGTGCTGCAGGTGGTGGCCGGGATACCCTTCGTGTACGGCGATCCCGCTGAAGCGATCCTTCGACAGCCCGGAGAGGTCGCCGTCCACCGGGCGGGTGAGCATGTACACGCTGCGCTGCACGGGGGCGTACATCCCCGCTTCCATCATGGCCGCGAAGGGGATCAGCGGCACGAAGAAGTCCGGCGTCGGCAGGACCTTCATGCCCTCGTGTTCGGCCATCGGGACCAAATCTTGGTTCACCAGGAAGCGCCTCGAATCGGCCACGAATTCCTTCACCTGCGCCACGGCCCCGGAGAAGCTCCCGGGCACGCGCCGGTTGGCGATCCTGCGGGCGTCGGCCATGGAATCGGAGTCGGTGAGCGACCGGGCTAGGCGCAGTCGTTCGGCTCTCAACTCGTGGAGATAGTGCTCGCCGAGTTCACGGCAGCTGCGGGTGTCCACCCCCAGCGCCTTGAGACGCAGCAACTCGTCGAACTGCTCCTCCTGGAGCAACCACAGCCCCTCCTGCGCTTCCGTCTCATCGGCGATCCAGCGTCGATAACGGTCCACCGCGTCGCCGGCCCGCTCGGCGGACCGTCTCACCTGCTCTGCCAAGGCTCCGCCCACCGCTCCGTCTGCCGCCTCGGCCAGGCTGCGCCACAGCCCGGCCATGCCGTCACAGACCCGCAGCGCGGTCCCGGCCCAGACCGGATCAACCTTGCCCAGGCGGTTTTGGGCCCCACGCAGGTACTTGGGGACGTCCTCCAGCCGGGCCAGGATGTCCTCGAACCGCCCCTCCTCGTTCGCCCGGTCCGCGGTCATGAGCATGAAGAACAGCTCACCGAGGGCGCTGATCGCATCCGGATTGTGGCGCCAGCGAGCCAGGTCCTGCATCACGTAGCGGTACAGGTCCAGGCGGAGCTCGTAGGCCTCCACGTCCAGCCGTTCACCATCCGTGAGGGTCTCGCCATCGATTCCCTGCAGGGAATCCCGCCAGCTCTCGAACAGGCGCACCTTGGCGTGGATTCCGGTGGCATCGAGTTCCGGGAGGCCATGCCCGGCCCCATCGATACCGAGATAGACCGTCGCCTCGGGAGCCATGTCCGCCAGCCGCGAGAGATAGGTCGCGGTGACAGGAGCAAGGGAACCCGGCCGAACTAGAGCGGAAAAATCCAAGATATCTCCCGGGTTGTGGCACGGGCCATTCTGGAGCTTTCAGGCGCAGCAGAATGCGATACGAATCGGCCCGCTGTCAATGATTCCCTGACTTCTTGGCGTACCCGCGAAACGAGCTTGACAGGCTCCCGTCCAGGGAGTGGGATCGGGCTCTTGCAGCGAGGAGATTTGCATGGGTCTGGACAAACTGATCGTCGAAGGTGGAGTCCCTCTCAGTGGCGAGGTGACCATCAGCGGTTCCAAGAATGCCGCCCTACCCGTCCTGTTCGCCACCATCCTCCACGAAGGCCCGAGCATCGTGGAGAACGTGCCCGAGCTGATGGACATCCGGACCACCTGCCAGCTCCTCGAGACGCTCGGACTGAAGATCGACGCCAAGGGCACCGAGGTCCACATCGACGCCAGCGACGTCCCGAGCTACGAAGCCCCCTACGACCAGGTCCGCAAGATGCGCGCCAGCGTGCTCGCCCAGGGCCCCATGCTCGCACGTCTGGGCAAGGCCCGCGTCTCCATGCCCGGCGGTTGTGCCATCGGTGAGCGTCCCATCGACCAGCACCTCAAGGGTTTCGAGGCCATGGGTGCGGAGATCGATCTCCAGCACGGCTACATCGAGGCCCGCTGCAATCACCTGCGCGGTGCGCCGATCCACTTCGACATCGCCACCGTCGGTGGCACCGAGAACGTACTCATGGCCGCCACCCTCGCCGAGGGTACGACCACGATGTACAACGCCGCCTGTGAGCCGGAAATCGTCGATCTGGCCGATGCCCTCAACCGCATGGGCGCGCGCATCGAGGGCGCCGGCACGCCCACCATCACCGTGGAGGGGGTCACCTCGCTGGGTTCCCTGAACCACCGTGTGATCCCGGACCGCATCGAAGCCGGCACCTTCATGGCCGCAGCGGCCATCACGCGCGGCGACGTCCTCATCCACGGCGCCAGGCTCGATCACCTGGACGCCGTCGTCCTCAAGCTGGCCCGGGCGGGTGTCGAGGTGCGGCGCGCCGGGGACGGGATCCGAGTCGTTCACCGGGGCGAGCTGCACTCCGTCGATCTACGGACGCAGCCCTACCCTGGGTTCCCCACGGACATGCAGGCCCAGATGATGGCGCTGATGACTGTCGCCACCGGGCGCTCGGTGATCAGCGAGACGATCTTCGAGAATCGGTACATGCACGTGCAGGAGCTGCGTCGCATGGGTGCGGACATCACCCTCGAGGGCAACTCCGCCTTCGTCACCGGCGTCAACAAGCTGATGGGAGCCAGCGTGATGGCCACCGATCTGCGGGCGTCTGCCTCCCTGGTGATCGCCGCTCTCGCCGCTCGCGGACGGTCGGAAGTTCTGCGCGTCTACCACATCGACCGGGGCTATGCTCATATCGAGGGACGACTCAACGCGCTCGGGGCGCGCGTTTCCCGCGCAAATGGTTGATTTGCCTGTCGATTCGCCTTGACAGAAAGCACCTCTTGGACTACCTTACTCAGCCTCGTGAGGTGTATCCATAAGTTGCGATTATTACAAGACAAGTTGCAATAATCGCCCTAACTGGGGGGCCTCCCGAGAGGTCGGATGGTGACGAGGGCGGTGACTCAAGGAGCAGGCGTACGCGGGCGCCTTTCAAAGGAACAGATTCGCGACATCGCGGACCGGATCAACATCCGGGACGTGGTGGCCGATTATGTGACCCTTCGGAAGGCCGGCGTGAGCTACAAGGGGCTGTGCCCCTTCCACCAAGAGAAAACCCCCTCGTTCACGGTACATCCCGGCAGGCAGACATTTCATTGTTTTGGCTGCGGGGAGGGAGGTGACGTCTTCTCGTTTCTGCAGAAGATCAACGGGCTGACCTTCATCGAGGCCGTGGATGACGTGGCGCAACGTGCCGGAGTCGAGCTGCCTCGGGGAGATTTTTCACCGGAAGATCGGCAGAAGGCGAGGGTCCGAACCTCCCTGTATGACGTGAATGAAGTCGCTGCGGAGTGTTATGCGAGGGCGCTTCAGGGGCCGGACGGGCATGAAGCCCGCGCCTATCTCGAACGTCGCGGCATGCCGCCGGCGACCATTGAACGGTTCCGGCTCGGGTTGGCACCTGATGCCTGGGAGCACCTCGTGAACGTGTTGGCACGGCGCCGGATCGATCCCAACAAGGCCGAGAGCGTCGGGCTCGTGCGCCAGGGGAACCGGGGCGGCCACTACGATTTCTTCCGCGACCGGCTGATGATCCCCATCATCGACAACCGTCAGAAGGTGGTGGCCTTCGGCGGGCGAACCCTGGGCGACGACGACCGCAAGTACATCAACTCCCCCGAGTCTCCCATCTACGACAAGAGCACGACCCTGTACGGTCTGGCCCAGGCCCACAGCGCCATCCGGCGTGAGGACCAGGCCATTGTCGTCGAGGGGTACTTCGATTGCCTGAGCCTGGTGGCGGGCGGCATCGAGAACGTCGTCGCCACCTGCGGCACCGCACTCACGGCGGGTCACCTGCGCCTCCTCAAACGCTACACGCGCACCATCGTGCTGGTCTACGACGCGGACGAAGCGGGTTTCAAGGCTGCCTGCCGTAGCCTGGACACCTTCCTGGACGAGGAGCTGTGGCCCATGTTCGTCGCGATCCCGGACGGCAAGGACCCGGACGACTTCGTGCGGGCCCACGGCGGGGAGGCCTTCGCCGAGCTGGTGGACCGGGCGGTCCCCCTCATCGACCGCTACCTCTCTGACATCGTCCTGCGGTATCGAGGGAAGCCGGCAGCTGCCGAGCGGGTTCTGGAAGCTGTGGCACCGACGCTCAGCCGCCTCAAGCCCATCACCGCTCAGCCCTATTGGGCCTGGCTGGCGGACGAACTCCGTCTGGACGAGAAGATGATGAAGGCCCATGTGCGCGGACTGCGACGACCCAGGGCGGCCAGCCCGGCGCCCCAGCCCAGCCGCGTGGTCTCGGCCCGCGAGTCCTTCCCCCAGGTGGAGGGGGCGTTGCTGGAACTGCTCGTCCAGCAGCCAGAGATCACGATCCCGTCCGTCGTCCAGCACCAGACGGCCGACATGATGCTGTCCCGGCCTCTGGCCGAGATGGTCCACTACATCCTCAGAGAGTCGGCAGACGGGCGAGCCGTGCGGACTGTCGAACTACTGGACCGGGCCGAGGACGAGTCGCTGCGCAAGCTGTTGACCGACGTCTCCGTCTCCGAGTCCAAGGTGAACGAAGAACAGGTAGAGCGGTTGCGCGACGAGTTGCTGGTCAAGATCCACCGTACACATATCGTGCGGCAGATGGATGAATGGGGTCAGGTGGCCCGGACGTCCAAGGATCGAGATGAGCAACTCCGAGCAACCCAAGAAATCTTTCGCTTGAAGAACGAACTCATGACCCTCGACAAGAAGGTATGAGGTTAGCCCTATGCAGCCACGACACAACTTGACCTCCGAAGAACTCGACGACGTGATCATCATGTTCGGCGAGATGGACATCCAGGTCATCGACGGGGCCAAGAAGGCAAAGATCGCCATCCAGAAGCAGCTCGCCGACAAGACAAATCGGCTCTTCGAGGCCCGCCGCCACGAAGAATATGATTCGTCGGCCGGTGGACGCAGCGTCGACCCGGTGCGCATGTACTTGCGCAAGATGGGTTCGGTGTCCTTGCTCAGCCGCGACGGCGAGATCGAGATCGCCAAGCGCATCGAGGAAGGCGAGCTGGATATCCGGCGTGCGATCTTCACCCAGCGGCCGTCCGTCAAATCCGTGCTGAGTCTGTGCAACAACTCGGCGCTGACCAAGGACGAGATCCACCCCGACGACATGACCAAGGAGGAGGAGCGGCGCTTCAATCGCCTGAGTAAGAAGCTCAAGAAGTTCAACAAGGAATACGAGGACCTGCTGGGCAAGGTGGCCCGGGCGCGGAACAAGACCTCCAAGACCAACCAGGAGCGGTTGCTGCGCCTGGATGAACTCCACGAGGAGTTCTACCAGATCAACCAGGAGCTGGGCATCAGCCGGCGGCAGGTCCAGCGTGTCGTCGATACGGTGCTGACCTACTCGCGCACCGCCTTCGAAGCGCGGATGAGCGTCAACCGTTGCGCAGAAGCCGCGGGCATGAGCCTCGAAGAGCTGATGAACACCCTGCGCAAGATCAAGGTCAAGAAGGGCAAGCTGCCCAAGGGCATCGAGTCGGCTGAGGATTTCCTCGAGCTGGAGAACATCATCGCCCAGGCCAGCGACCTGCTCAAGCGCCTGCAGAAGACCACCGGCCTCACCGTCGAGGAGCTCCTCACCGTCGAGCGGCGCATCAACAACGGCCAGCACGTGGCCGACGTCGCCAAGAACGAGCTGGTGGAAGCCAACCTCCGGCTGGTGGTCTCCATCGCCAAGAAGTACACCAACCGCGGCCTGCAGTTCCTGG